>NZ_QOCB01000030.1 GCF_003318165.1 Psychromonas sp. B3M02 | reverse complement strand
GTTGAATAATACCAATCATAGTAAGTAACTGATCTATTTTACTTGTTAAAACAACTTATTTTTTCGTTGTAAGTTTCGTATAGGGAACAACCATTTACATCAACTTACGCCTCAAACTAAGCCATTTTTCCGGCGCAAAATTTAGATCAGTTATTTAATACAATTGGTATGATACGATGCACATATTTACCCAATCAATTGTACAATAGATAAAACAAGTCCAACTAACTACTAGAACGTGTGCAATAGAACGTACATGTTATATCTTTGCAAAAACTAACAGTATTATTAAATGAAGCTATTACGTATTTTCAATGTGTATATATTAAGTTACCTATCTGAACATATATATTTACTGGTTTCAGCTAAAGTTTAAGGGTTCGCAGGTTGTAGAGATAAACATAAACCCTATAATATCAACAACTTAACCTAAACTCCAATCGCCTGTTTGACGTATACGTCAAAACGATTTTTCTTTGTCTTAATACTCATAGAAGGTTTTTTATCGTTTAGGAATGGGGCGTAATCTGGGCGCTTTACCACGACTCTATATTTCGCGGCATTTAATGCAACATCTAATAAATCATCGGCATCGAGATCGGCTCCTACCACACCTTGGAATACACGCATCTCTTTTTTTACTAATGCGGATTTCTTTTTATGCGGGAACATTGGGTCTAAATACACAACATCAGCTTGATGCTGTTGCAGATAATCATAGCCACTGGCATGGGTTAAGCGCATGCGTTGTTGCATCCAATCACCGATTTCAGCATCTAAATAAGCACGCTCTAGGCCATCTTCTAATAATGCGGCGGCAACAGGGGAACGTTCTACCATATCGACGTTACAACCTAGTGAGGCTAATACAAAGGCGTCTCGACCTAAACCTGCTGTTGCATCAATAACATGTAATTCTACGCCGGCTTTCATTCCCACAGCTTTAGCGATCGATTGGCCTTTACCACCACCAAACTTTCGGCGGTGTGCGACGGCACCAGAAGCAAAATCAACAAACACTAAACCTTGTTGTTTATCATCTAGTTGTTCTAGCGCTAAATGTTCAGGCAACAGGCGTAATTGAAACTGTTCACTTTTTTGAGCGGTAAAGCCCCATTTCTCGCGTAATTTTTTAGCTTTTGGCGCTAGAATATTTTCATTACAAACTAATGCGATATCCATTACATATCCTCGGTTAATGAAGTGGATAATAATGCCATCATATCTATCGGCATAGGCTTACCTAAGTGGTAACCCTGCGCAAAATCGACACCAATTTCATTTAACTTTTCAATTATCGCTTCGTTTTCTACATATTCTGCAATGGTCTTTTTACCAAACAGATGGCTTAGTTCATGGATTGTTTTCACAATACCAAAGTCTTGCTCGTCGGTGGCCATATCTTTTACAAAAACACCGTCAATTTTTAAGTAATCAACATTAAGTCGTTTTAAGTAACCAAATGACGATAACCCAGTACCAAAGTCGTCTAGGGCTAATTGGCACCCCAGCTGTTTTAATGAGTTAATTAATTTAGAAGCATTACTGAAGTTACCAATGGCGACGGTTTCGGTTATCTCAAAACATAACTTCTCAAGTGGTAACGATGAGTGCATTAACAGCTCTACCAGATCTTCAATAAACTGCGGGTCACCTAATGACTGACCAGACAAATTAATAGAGCACATATTGAGTTGTAACACATGCTCAGGGTGATTTTTCAGCCAGTTTAAGGTCTTAGTGATGATGATCATATCTATCTTATCCGCAAGATTATAACTTTCTGCGATTGGGATAAATTTAGCAGGCGGCGCTAGCTCACCGTTTTCATCAATCATGCGGGTTAATATTTCGTAATGTAGGTAGTTTTCATCGCCATCAACAGGTTTTATAACTTGTGCGTACAAGCAGAAACGCGTTTCATCACGCAGTGCATCTTGTACTTTATTCACCCATACCACTTCTTCTCGGCGTAACTCTTCTTGGATGTCTTCTTCGTAGATATGAATGCGGTTTCGACCTGACTGCTTAGCCGTATAACACGCACTATCCACACAACTTAATGCATGTACACCATCACGGAAGAAGTTGGATAATTCGGTTAAACCAATACTAATACCTAGAGAGAAGTGATGACCTTCCCATAAGAAGTAATGTTTGGCGATGGCAGCAATGATTCTTTCTGCCGCTTGTTTTGCTTCTTCCAGTTTTGTATTAGGTAAAATAATAGCAAACTCATCCCCCCCTAATCGTGCCACCATGGCTCTTGCTGAAACACTTTCCGTTAAGATAGTGGCAATTTGGCGTAATACTTCATCGCCCGCATGGTGACCGCAGGTATCATTGATGATTTTAAATTTATCCATGTCCAGATACATCAAACAACAGGGTAAGTTCTGCTGTTTAACTTCATCTAAATTTTTATCTAACTGGCTTTCAAAGAATAATCTATTTTTCAATCCCGTTAAGTAATCATGTGATGCGCGATAATTTAACTCTTTGGAGAGTTCATAACGCTCAGTGATATTTTCACAAACCAGGAAGTATTGATCATGCCCTTCTATTTTACGTACTCTTTCATTGATCCATACTTTTCTACCATTCTTGGTCGAATATGATATTTCACGGGTACGCAACATGTCCTCTTGATCGGCACATTCAGCTAAGTAGCTTTTTAGGTCTTCAATGTTAACTAACTGCGAATACAGAGTAACTAGGTTACGCCCTACTAATTCACCGTCGCCATAACCTAGCAAGTTACAACCAAACTTATTACATGACAGAATCAAGCCTTGCACGTTTAACATTAATAGCATGGAAGGACTTTCATCCAACAACAAGTTAGAACGCTTATTGGCTTTTTGAATCTCTTCCTCAACCGCTTTAATAGAGCTTATATCCCTTGCTTCAACGATGATTGAGGTGATCTCATGACGTGGGTTATTAACACTACGCTCATTTTTAACAGGTTGAATAAATACATCAAAGGCATTGCTCTGATGGTTTTTGTCGATTAAACGACATTCAAAGCGCGCGGTTTTACCCACTCTCGCTTGTCCCATGGCAGATTTTAATTTTTTCTTACTGGCCGCGTCATGTTGCCACCAAGGGGTTTCCCATAAGATCTCACCATTGATGTCATTTTCATGCATATTGATAAAGTCTAAAGCGGTTTGATTCGCCATCTTTATTTCACCTACTAGGTCCAAAATAAAGATGAAATCGTAGGAAACATTAAAGATGTTATTTACACGCTCATGCTGTGCTTTTAAGGAAGTATTTGATGTTGAAAGGTGACTATATTTACGCCATATTAAGATAATAATTAAACTTAAAACCGATAACATAAAAAACAAAATCATGGTTCTGAAATCGGTTTCTGTCTCTAAACTAGGCTCATTAATGATCTCATAACCATTAGGTAAATCTGTGCCTTTTAGTCCCCATCTAAGGAGCTCTGTATATTGTATAAGGTGCTTATTGGTTAAGCTTAATTCTGCAGGTAAATCCTCTAAAGGAACACCCTGTAATAATTTTAATACTTTTGCACCTGCTGCTTCCCCTTGAGAAAAACCACTGGTTACCACACCACCTAATACCCCTTCAATTAAGTCATGTTGATGAATAACAAGCAGCGGGATCCTAGCAATAGCGGTTAGTGACTTTAAGACTTCGTCACGGTTAACTGCAGAGCCACTATTGTCTTTTGAAAAATCACTAAAAACTAACAAACCATTACTAGGCGATTGACTGATGGTTTTCTTTAACGATGCTTCATTTTCATTGTTTAAAATGATGAAGCTTTGTTGGTCATATTCTAATAACCCACGTTTATCGTGGTCAGTAAGCTGACTACTGATTTCATTACCGGTCACGATATACACATCGATGGTATTCGGGAAAAGCTTTAAACCTAATGAGACAGTATCTAGAATATTTTCAGGCTCAACCACCGCTGAAATAGCATGGCTAAACTGAGAAAGTTGGGGGCTTTTTAATTGAGTACCCGTGAAAATAACCGGAATATCAGCAAATAGTCGTTGTCCATATTGCCTTACCAGTTGCAGTGCGTGTTCACCACTAACAATGATCGCATCAAAGCTTTTAATATCATACTTGCGCGATAAAAAATCGACCTGGCGAGTTAACGCTTGGTCTGACATCAGTTGATTGCTGTCTAAATAGGACACATACAAGGCGATATTGCTATCGGTAAAAGCATGCTCAATCCCCTTTTGTATTTGTCGTGTTTCTTGATCCCCTTGATATTCAGAATGCAGCACTAACACATCAGCAGCGAGCACATTAAAAGAGACCAAACAGGACAACAAAATATAGCACTTTACTATAGTCTTTCGAAAGGTGGATTGTAAAAGCGTAGACAAGATAATTTCCATATAAAAACAAATGCTAATCGAGCTATCATATACTTTATTAAGGATAAAAAAAAGCCAGTCAATAGACTGGCTTTCGCTTCTCTTAAGGTAACAAGCCTATAGAGGAGTTATGATGTATAACAAGTCACCACTTGACACTTGTTGTCCATTTGTATTGATAATACGCTCAATACGGAACTTAGTATTTGCATCATATAACACGGCATCTTTACGGTTAAAGCTACCTAGTGTTACTGGTGAGAACATCTTCATCGCTTCCATTAAACCTAATGTTTGCTCAGTACCAACGATATCACCTTCTAATACAAAATCAGGTTCAGCTGGAGATGAAGCACGGTAGAAGATACCTGCACTTTGTGCAATTACTTTCAGCTCGTTACTGCCATCAACTTGAATTGATTCAGCTACGCCTTCAAGACCAGATGCAGCAGACGCTTCCATCTCATCAATCATTACTTGCTGATCAAGTTTAGCCATAAACTTAGGTAAGTAAGTTGTATCGTAATCACCATTTAAGAAAGTCTCATCTTTTAAGATACGTTGTAATAATGGAATGTTTGTTGCAATTCCTTTAATACTTACTTTTTCTAAGAAAGCTAACAGCTTCTGAACAGTATCGTTACGGTCTTTACCGTGACAAATAAACTGTGCTACTAAGCTATCGTAGTAAGGCGATACTTCTTTACCCGTTGCAATCATAGACATTACTTCAACATCATCTTGCTCAGGAATAATGCATTCAACTACTTTACCAGGATGTGGTAATAACTGCATTACACCATCAGAATCGATCCCCGCTTTCTCAGCTGTTACACGAACTTCAATTGCATAACCTTCTTTCTTAGGTGTTAGCTCAGAAATATCTGCGCCTGATGCAATGTCATATTGTGCTTTAACGATATCGATACAAGAAGTTGCTTCAGTTACTGGATGCTCTACTTGTAGACGAGTATTCATCTCCATAAAGTAGATATCATCAGCATCTAGGTCGTAAATGAACTCAACCGTACCTGCGCCCATGTAATCAACAGCATTAGCTAAAGCAGCTGTGTGTTTTAATGCTTCTTGCTCTAGTTTCTCAGGCAGCATAGTTGATGCTGATTCTTCAACCACTTTTTGGTTGTTACGTTGTACAGAACAATCACGAATACCCAATACTTTTGTATTACCGAATTTATCACGTAATAACTGTACTTCGATGTGACGAAGAGATGTAATGTATTTCTCTAGGTATAAATCACCGTTACCAAATGCGCTACGTGCTTCAGCAGATACCTGGTTGAAACCAGCGAACATATCTTCAGCTTTATTGATAACTAAGATACCTTTACCGCCACCACCATTTACCGCTTTAAGCAGCACTGGGTAACCCATTTCATTTGCAATATCTAACGCTTGCTCTGCACCACTTAAGATACCGTGAGAGCCAGGTACTACTGGTACACCGTTCGCTTGTGCTGTTTTGATTGCGTTCGATTTGTTACCCATAGTTAACATACTGTTCATGCTTGGACCAACGAAGTTAACGTTATGGCTAATACATAAATCAGCAAATTGTGGGCTTTCTGATAAGAAACCAATACCAGGGTGTAATGCGTCTACTTGCTCGTATTCAGCAACTTTTAATACTGAACTTGCGTTTAAGTAACTTTCATCAGATGTGTTACCACCTAAACAAACAAGTTTATCGCCTTCACCTAACATATCTGCTGGTACAGCTGTCATATCAGGGTCAGATGCTACTAACACTACGTTGATGTTGTTTTGTTTAGCGATACGAATCAATTTAACCGCAGTACAACCACGTGCGTGAATCAGTACCTTCTTCACTGGATGCATTAATTGACGTGGATCTGACTTAGTGAAGTTATCTTCATCAGCTAGGTTACAAACTGGCACAAAACCAGACAGTGCACGTTGAATAGTTTCTTCAACCGTTGCAACAGGCATTGGCATGTTTTCATCAATTTCACGTAACTTACTATTTAAATCGTCAGAGAATGGGTTGATAACTAAACCATCCATTGCACCTGGTACACGAGATAAGTAGTTAGACAGTGTTGATGTCGATGGTAAGTACGCAGGTACAACCATTTGACCAGCAAACGGCATATTAGTACCTGATAGGTAATAAGTTTGTGCCATTGGGTGTGTTACAAAACTCGCTTGTGCACCACCAGTACAGTCACCGTAACCAAACATAACAACTGGTAAGTCGTTATCACGGATGAAACGTGTAATACGGTCATTCACTACCGACATTGAGAATAGTGCAGCAGCACCCTCTTTAGTTTGCATACCACCAGAGCTGATGAACGCAATAACCGGTAAATGTTGTTTTGCACATTTAACTAATAACGCACAGAATTTCTCAGCACTTGCCATATCGAAGGCACCTGCTTGGAAAGATAGGTTAGATACCGCAACACCAACACGTTGAACTTCACCACTTTGTAACGTGAAGTCACCAGTACCAGTGATTAAACCACAAGGTTTGATATTTTTATCTAATGCATCTTCAACAGATAAACGGAAACCAGGGAATTCTAGTAGGTTAGCTGTCATCAAGTCTGCACGAGACTCTTTGAAGTTAGCAAAGAATTTTTCAATGATTGCTTGATGTGAATTGTTCTTTTTGTTTTTCTCAGAACGTAATACAGCTTGAATCAATAGATCTTGGTAACCCATAGTTAAACGGTTCCAGAAGTCTTTACGACGACCGATACGCACTGGGTTAATCGCACCATTGTATGAGCTTTCATCTTCACGGCTGTTGTAGTATTCAGGCAACAGTTTTTCGAATAGGTAAGTCAGGATCACAAATAAACTAGAGTTCATTTGTGGTGCACCGATACTCTTCCACTCTTCAACTTTTGCTAGGATTTCACCACGCTCAGATTGTTCAGTGAAGTATTGTAACCATGCATTGAAAGTCACTTTCAATTGTTCGTAATCATCATCACTTACTTTGCTTAATGCTGCTTTAAGTGAACTACGAACTAGAGAAGATACTGATTCACGAGATAGCTCTTTAGTTGCCATCGCTTCTTTAGCAATAGATGCTAAGTTACCCATTGTATTGTCGTATAGTGCGTTAAACACTAACATGTGACGACAATGTAGAATAAAGCTTTCACGAGTTTCAACGTGAGAAACAGCATCAATAATGTTCAGGTCAGCAAGTTCAGGCCAAGAATCCGTTAGCGGTGCTTTCTCTTCATTCTCTAAATGTTTGATTAGTGAATGAAAATTATTTTCAGCACTGGTTTTCCAACGATTGTATAAAGACCATGTTAGGTTGATCATTAAGGTACTACGTGCATTATCGTAGTTTGCTTTTGGCTCACCTAGGATAAGTTTAGTCAGTACATTACGCTCAACGCTTTTATCTTCACGTTTTTGTAGGAATGATTTCCAGTTTTTGTTTAGTGTGTCATCGTAGATTAACTTATCTGGGTTTTCTAACCAGTTTAAGAAGATCTGTTTACGATCAGCTTCAATACGTGCTTTTAAATCACCTTCAGGTACAGTCAGTTTTGATAAACGACCGTATTCGTTCTTCTGAATCGCTTTGATACGAGAACGTAATGTTAAATAACGCATATAACGGTAAGTAGTACCGAATGCATTGTTATGTGATGTTGGGTTTTTAGCAAGTAGACGTGCTTCAGTTGCATTCTCGATTGCAGCTAGTTTGCTTGATGGCTCAAGGTAACGAGATAAACTGCGGTTGTAATGCTCAAGTAATGCTGGGTAATCACGAACGAAATCTACAGATTTAGCTTCGATAGATAAAATACCAGATACAATTGCTTTTTGAAGGTTATGTTGACGCTCATCTTGGTCTACAGGAGAGTAATCAACAATACCATCGATACAGCCCATCGTTAGTAGCTCTTCAGGAGAAACACCTACAGATTGAGCACATTCCTGCCATGATAGGTTGTACTTACGCGCAATGCTTTGTAAACCTTTAGGCTGGATTGTATTAAAGATACCGTCACGAACAGACAGTAGAATGTTAGCTGTTGCTAATGGGATTGCACCACCAGAGTAACCAACACCCACAACGATACCGATCGTAGGGACATCAACGTTCGCACTTTCAGTGATCATTTGAGAAATGGTATGCGCTTGATTTTGGCTATTCGCTTCTTCACCAGCGTCAGCCCCTGGCGTGTCAATTAAGTACACAATAGGAAGTGATAAATCAGCAAATTTACGAATCGCTTTACTTGCTGCTAGGTGATGTTCTGGCATCCACGCGCCATTGTTTGAGCTACGCTCTTGCGCAATAAAACCAACACGACGGCTGTAGCCGCCGAAATCTAGTTCCATTTCTGCAGAGTAGAAAGCACCGTTAACTTGCTCAGTAACGATTTTACCATTGAAGCCTTCAACAATGCTCTTAGCACCTGGACGTTTGTTACTTTCAGCCGGCGTGACTGTACGTGCAATATAAGCATCTACATCTAGCTTTTTGATTGTCGCTAAATTTGATTTAATTCGCTTACTTTCAATAAGACCTTCTACACCATCTGTTTTCGATGGTAATGAATTGTCTGGAAATAAAGAAAAATCTTTTGCGATATGCTCAGCATGAATAAATAGCGGATCTGCAATATTATTCACTTCAAACTGAGAAGATGAAGGTTTTCCTGTCATATAATTACCCTTGCAAGAAAGTGATGGAAAAAATAAATGCCGTAATTTACAACTTATTAGCAGATGATTCCAGTATTCAACTCTATTCAACATGAATCATTTGTTAATAAATTGTATATTTTTCAGCTTGGGGGCAATAGTAGCCCAAATATACAACTATTCTGATCTATTAAGATTAAAAAAACAACAAAATAGCAATAGTTCCACTAAGTTGTGAAGTCAACCCGATATCAGATAGCTTTTAATGGTCTGCTATAAAATTTAACGAGCCTGTTAGACCAACCAAGCTTGGAAAAGTTTATGATGCAAATACATTATTTAATGACTTAATACAGTTCATCTCTATAAACCGATCTCTAAACCATTTATTTAATAATTTTTATTAAAATTATGTTTATTAAATAAGCAGTTTTTAAATGTTATCACTAAATCATGACTTATTATGCCACATAGCAAATTAAATTATGAATTTGATTAGCTCACATAATCGCTATTACTTACTTTTAGAAACAAAAAAAGCACCCTAAGGTGCTTTTTAAAAACGGGGTAATTTATCTTATTTAGAAGATAAAGCACCGAAACGTTTTTTGAACTTGTCGATACGACCGCCAGTATCAACAACACGTTGAGTACCAGTGTAGAACGGGTGACAAGATGAACAGATATCTAAAGTTAACTCTTCTTTACCAAGAGTAGAACCAACTTTGATCACGTTACCACATGAACAAGTAGCAGTAACTAATTTGTATTCTGGATGAATTTCGTTTTTCATTGGGAAAACCTCATATTAGGCCGTGTCGCTGCTCAGCTTGAATGAATTATTTCATTCAACAAAGTACCACACGTATTTATCATTAAATTTCAGGTTGCGAATTGTATAGTAAGGTTTAATAAAAGTACAACTGTAAATCATTTAAATATTGAGCTTTATTTTTAAAGCAATTATCTCCTATCCAACCCTGCTATAAAAGGGCTTAGCCTAATCAACAACTCTCTATATAAAACAACTACTAACGCACATTTTAAAAATAATAAAGGAGAACAAAGCAGTTACGCTATAAACAGGATACAATACCATTTTTCATTCTCATGCATCAACTTCACTTATGGCTAACGCATTAATTTGTAGAATTGCACTGGCAATTCCACTACATAAACAATTTGATTACCTGTTAAACGATGATTTAGTGCCTGATGATCCACGCACATTAATTGGTCGACGTGTTGTCGTCCCTTTTGGTGGTGGTTATCGTAAACAGGTTGGTGTCATAACCGAACTACCTGAAACATCGGATTATGCGATAGAAAAGCTGAAAGGTATAACTGAACTGCTCGACCACCAGCCATTATTAAGTGATTCCCTTTACAAATTACTGCAATGGGCCAGTGTTTATTACCAACACCCTTTTGGTGATGTATTTCAACAAGCCATCCCAACATTATTACGTAAAAGTAAACCCGCTACCTTTAATAGTAAGGAGTATTGGAAATGTACAGATAAAGAGATGGATACTGCACCTTTAGTTAGAGCTAAAAAGCAACTAGCAGCATTTAACTTATTAATAGAGCAAGACTTATCTTACGAAGCTTTAAAGCAACAAGGCGTTAGTCGAGCAACACTTAATAGTTTACAAGAAAAGCACTTCATTAACAGTTATCAACAATTACCGAGCAGCAACTTATCTTGGACAGAATCAACACAAACGATAGAAGAAACGCCACAACTGAGTACTGAACAAGCATTAGCCGTGACCAGCGTGACACAACAATTAAACCACTTTAAATGCTTTTTATTAGAGGGGATCACGGGCAGCGGTAAAACCGAAGTGTATTTAAATATACTTAAAGCGGTATTGGCTGAAGGGCAACAAGCATTAGTGGTGGTGCCTGAAATTGGTTTAACCCCACAAACCATAAAACGCTTTCAAGCACGCTTTAACGTGCCTATTTATTTAAAACATTCTGCATTAAACGACCAACAACAATTAGAAACTTGGTTACATGCACAACAAGGCTCTGCCGCTATCATCATAGGTACACGCAGTGCTATTTTTAGTGATTTTAAAAACTTAGGTGTGATTATTTTAGATGAAGAGCATGATGCTTCTTTTAAACAGCAAGATAGCTTCCGCTACCATGCTAGAGACTTTGCTATCAAACGTGCGTCGCAATTAAATATTCCGATTTTATTAGGCTCCGCAACACCAGCTTTTGAATCATTAAATAATGCCTTAAGTGGACGCTACCATCACCTACGTTTAACGCATCGCCCAGGGAATGCACGACCACCTAAAAATGACTTGATCAATTTAACAGGCTTACCACTTAAATCGGGGTTATCACCGCAACTGATTACATTAATGCAACAACATTTAGCCAAAAATAACCAAGTGATTTTGTTTCTTAATCGTCGAGGTTATGCCCCTGTATTAATGTGCCATGAATGTGGTTGGCTAGCTAAATGTCAACGATGTGATGCTTTTTACACTTATCATAAAAGTGCTAACTACCTTCATTGTCATCATTGTACTGCGACTCACCCTGTACCAGAGCAATGTCATGATTGTGGTTCAACCAACTTACACTCCACAGGTGTCGGTACTGAGCAACTTGAGGAAACGCTGCAACAACTTTTCCCAGATCACCCAACCGTGAGAATCGACCGCGACAATACAAGAAAAAAAGACAGTTTTAATACCTATTTAAATGATATTAATAGCGGGAAATATAAAATTTTACTCGGGACACAAATGCTAGCAAAAGGCCACCACTTTCCCGATGTGACTTTGGTAGCCTTGATTGATGTTGATGGCGCACTATTTAGTAATGACTTTAGAGCCAGTGAACGTTTAGGACAGTTATTTACTCAAGTTGCGGGGCGAGCAGGACGAGCTGAGAAAAAAGGACAGGTTGTTTTGCAAACTTTCCACCCAGAGCACAATTTATTACAAGAGCTAGTGAATAATGGTTACGCAGACTTTTCACGTAGCGCTTTAACGGAAAGGCGTCTAGCACAATTACCGCCCTTCTCTTATCAAGCCTTGATTAGGGCTGAGTCATTAAATGCCACACAAGCAGAAAACTTTCTTACCTTGTGTAAGCAAACATTACAACAGATAGCCGATAACAATAAAGTCAATGAACGTGTACTTATATTGGGCCCTATTCCAGCCTCGATGGAACGAAGAGCTGGCAAGTACCGCTTCCAACTTTTATTACAAAGCGAGCAAAGAATACTAGTAACCAAAATGCTAAATACCGCTTTAGCGCACTTCGATAAGATGCCAGAAAGTAGGAAAGTGCGTTGGTCAATTGATGTTGACCCTATCGACTTTATTTAAGAAAGGTTAATTAAAAAATATAATGTCACACCTTTTCCCCCCGCCACCTGAATATTTGATTCAGGTGGCGGGAAAAAGTTAAAGTCGATGCGCGTCAGACACATCTTTTAACTGTTTTAACTTAGCTAACAGCTTTTTAATCTCTTTATTACTATCCACTTCCAGAGAAAGGTCAATGGTTGCAGTTAAGGTTTTGGTATTGGTTTGGCTGTTCACCCCTAACAAGTTGACCTTCTCATTAGATAACAAGGTAGTGATATCTTTTAGTAAACCATTTCGATCATCAGCAATTAAACGTAAGGTTAATGCGTAACCAGAAGATTGAGAATCCCCCCAGTTAGCAGTGATAATACGCTCTGGATGTGCATCTTCTAAATCAGCTAGTTGCTCACAATTTTTTCGGTGAATAGAGATACCGCGTCCTTGTGTAATATAGCCAACAATATTCTCACCTGGTACTGGCTGACAACAACGAGCAATGTGATGCATCAAGTCAACCACACCATCGATAATAATATCTTTACCGGTATTTTTAGGAGCAGCTTGGACTTTACGGTTTTGTAACTCTAATAAAGCTGCGGCATCTTGTTGCTCAAGTGTTTGTTTATGATAGAAACCATCTAGAAAATGGACTAACTGATTAATACGTAAGTCACCATTACCTATGCCTGCATAGATATCATCAGCCGTGCCCACATTAAAGCGGGTAATCGCTGGTGTTACGTCGGTTAGCTTCAGCTCTACTTTGGCTAACTCGATTTCTAACAGTTCACGTCCTGCAATAATATTCTTATCGCGGTCTTGTTTTCTAAACCAAGTTGCCACTTTATGCCTTGCGCGTGGTGCATTGATATAACCCATCTGTGGGTTTAACCAATCTCGACTTGGATTAGGCTCTTTCTGAGTTAATATTTCAATCTGGTCACCGGTTTTTAATTGGTAGGTAAAAGGCACAATATGATCCGCGACTTTTGCACCAATACAACGATGGCCAATTTGACTATGGATATAATAAGCAAAGTCTAACGGTGTTGAGCCAGCTGGCATGTCTATGACTTCACCTTTAGGTGTAAATACATAAACACGGTCATCGAATACCTGGCTGCGGATCTCTTCTACTAGATCATCGCCTTCACTCATATCTTCTTGCCAAGCAAGCAGTTTACGTAACCAAGCTATTTTCTCTTCATAGTTACTTGCGGCCTTACCACCAGCACTGCCCTCTTTATACTTCCAGTGTGCAGCCACACCCAGTTCAGAGTCTTCATGCATCTGCTGAGTACGAATTTGTACTTCAACAGGTTTACCACTATCCCCTAAAACAACCGTATGAATAGATTGGTAACCATTAGGCTTAGGATTAGCAATATAGTCGTCAAACTCACGAGGGATATGGTGCCATTTAGTATGAATAGCACCTAACGCGGCATAACAGTCCTGTAATTTTTCAACCACAACTCGCACTGCGCGCACATCGTAGAGCTCATCAAACTTTAGATCTTTGTTTTGCATTTTACGGTAGATACTATAAATATGTTTCGGACGACCATATGCCGTGCCTTCAATATTCATCTCTTTTAAAGAGGACTTAACCGTATCAACAAAGTCTTGGATATAGTTTTCACGGTCAATACGCTTTTCATCAAGCTGTTTGGCAATGTTCTTGTACGTTTCCGCTTGTAGGTAACGAAAAGAGAGGTCTTCTAGCTCCCATTTTAATTGCCCAATGCCTAAACGGTTCGCTAATGGTGCATAAATAGTAGAGATTTCATGTGCTAGTTTTACTTTTGTTTCTTCGTCGGCAATTTTAACCTGGCGCAAATAACATATTCTTTCAGCAAGCTTAATAACCACTGCTCGCACATCTTCTACCATGGCTAATAACATATGACGTAGGTTATCAACCTGAGATTCTGCACCTTTTTTGCTTCCTCGGCTTTGTAGAGCACGAATACCTTCCATCTCCATCGCGCCTTTGGCCAATTTAGCAATACGTTTTGGCCATAATTCGTCAACTTTCTCGGTACTTAAGACTTCTTGCGCTAACAAAGGGAAGATTAATGCGGCATTTAAGGTATCCATATCCATGTTTAAAGTCACTAGGATCTCTACCATCTCACAGCCTAACTGCAAGGCTGCTACCTGTTGCTCTGAGTCGCACAGGCCACTTACTTTATTATAATTTTCGAACAGATTATTTTGATCTTGCTTACTTAAACCAAATGTTGTCACCCACTTATCTGGGTCGTTTAATGCACTTTGGTAAAAGTGTGTATCACGAACTGAAACCATCTAACACTCCAAAAATGAGCTAACGATAAAAAGTGATAAAACAACAATTCATCCTATACATTACTGAACTGAGTCATAGGAAAAATCTCATTGCTACTTTATCCTTTTTAACTGGGAAACTACCCACCCACTATCAATATTGTGAATTTTAAATCACCTGATTAAAAACTAATAATACTTAAAATTACTAACTTATAAAGTGATAGTCTAGTTATTCTTAGGAAACTCTAGACTAGTAATCACTTCATCGCGTAAACAATGCCATTGACTCCATATGTGCTGTCTGAGGGAACATATCAATCAAACCCAACTTGCTTACTTTATAGCCTGTACTTAATAACTGCTCACTGTCACGCGCTAAGGTCACAGGATCACAGGAAACATAAACAATATGAGATGGTTGCTTGTTGATGACATAACTCATGCATTCAGCAGCACCAGCTCGTGCAGGGTCTAATAACACCTTATCAAAACCTTCCTGAGCCCATTCAGCTTTTAACGCATTTAAATCACTTAAGTCTGCTTGATAAAATTGCACGTTATTAAGCCCACAACGTGCAGCATTATCGGTACCGCGATCGACCATTTTTTGCACACCTTCCACGGCAACCACTTGTTGAGATAGCTTGGCCATCGGTAAACTGAAGTTACCTAAACCACAAAATAGATCCAACACACGATCCGTGGACTTCAATGCAAGCCACTCGATAGCCTGTGCCACCATCTTCTCATTCACACTGGCATTAACTTGTACAAAGTCATTGATATTAAAATCATATTGGCAATCTTGTTCAGTTAATGCATAACTTAATCGAGCATTATTTGTTAAACATTCAATATCTGTCGGGCTGCTTTGTGCATAAAACTGGATATTTTGCGTTGCAGAAAAGTCGATAATTAACTGTTTATCCTGTGTCGATAAGGGTTTTAGATGACGCAACAATAGGGCAACCGTATTATCTGCCTCTACCATTTCAACATGTCCTAGCGCCATTTTCCCCTGTAACTGATTAAGCAAACCTTTAACCGGTAAAATCAAATCTGCTAAAGCTGGTTTTAATACCGGACAAGTTTGCTGATTAATTAGCTCACTGCTTCCAGAGCGACGAAAGCCCATCTGCACTTTTTTACTTTTTTTATCGTAAATCACACCAAATCGAGCACAACGACGATATGCCCAAGGAGAAGAGGTAATAGTCGGTGCCAGTTGTTGTGGTGTGTATTTTGCAAATCGCTCAAATAAACTAATCAAACCTTGTTGTTTTACTTCAATCTGGCTGGCTTGCTCAATATGTTGTAAATGACATCCACCACACTCTTGATAATGTTGGCAGCTTGGTTCAACACGTAATTCACTGGCTTGATGTATCTTAGTAATACTGGCTTTTTTATAGCGTTTTTTGTCTTCATCAACACAAACATCAAGAACTTCCCCCACTAATCCACCTTCCACGAACATGGCTTTATTTTGGTGGAAAAGCATGCCTCTTCCTTGATGATCAAGCTTTTCAACCTGACAATGTTTAATTATTCTATTATTTTGCTTATTTGTGCGTGATGCTTTGAAGAACTGGGCCATAAATATTTCACAGGTGAAGTAAGCTATGCCATGATAGCGGGTATGTTTATCGGAACGCTATTGTCACACAAAAAATGCAAGCATTCATTACCCCATTTAAATTAGATTTTACCTTATGACTAAATATGGCCTACGCGCACAAGTTATTGCTTATACCGTTTTACCCACCGTTCTTATTGGCGGCATATTAGCTGGATACTTCTCATTTCATCGTTTCCAACAGGCAGATGAATTCTTAATCGATAGAGCACTTAATATTGCTGATGCATTATCTATTGCCAGTGAATACGGTATGCAAGATGAAACTCGTACCATTTTACGTCGTTTAATTGGCACGACTCACCGTAAAAACAGTCCGATGATCAAAAGTATTGCGATTTTCACCGCTGATAATGAACTGTTTGTTATCAGTAACTATCATCGTGACTATCAAAAATTACGTTTAGATAACAATCAACCAATCCCCGATTTGCCGCAAATAAGCCACGCCGGCGACAGTATTGTTATTCATAGTCCGATTATCGATGAAACCAATTATTTGGAATACCAACTTACCTTTGATCAACCCCGTAAAGTAGTCGGTTATGTTGCCTTAGAGATCAATAAGGATCAGGTTGAGTTATTACTGTATCGCGATGCAGCAATCTCATTATTAGTGGTATTGATGGGTATCCTCGGCAGTTTATACCTAGCATTCAAACAAGCGAAACGTATTACTGCACCTATTTCAGATATGGCGTCTGTGGTTGAAAAAATCAGTTTAGGTCGACTTAACTCTCGTGTAGAAGGTGAGTACACCGGTGAGATAGGCTTATTACAACACGGTATTAATGAAATGGCGCTTGCTATGTCTAAGCACCATGAAGAGATGCAAGATAGTATTGACCTAGCCACCAGTGAGCTGCGTGAAACCTTAGAGCAGATGGAAGTGCAAAATATAGAGCTAGATATCACGCGTAAAGAAGCACAACAAGCCGCATCAGTTAAATCTGAGTTCTTAGCAAACATGAGTCATGAATTACGTACTCCACTGAATGGTGTCATTGGTTTTGCAAGGCAACTATTGAAAACTAAAATGACCAACAACCAAGTTGATTATTTACAAACGATTGAACGCTCGGCGGGCAATTTACTTAATATCATCAATGATATTCTAGACTTCTCTAAATTAGAAGCGGGTAAATTGGATCTTGAATATATCCCCTTTGATATTAGAGACAGTGTTGATGAAACCATGCATCTTTTGGGACAAAGTGCCCATGAGAAGAATATTGAATTAAGCATGATTGTTGCGCCTGATGTACCACAGGAATTAGTCGGTGATGCAATGCGTTTACAACAGGTGCTCACTAACTTGATTGGTAATGCAGTTAAATTTACCGAAAAAGGCAATATAGAGGTCAAAATAGAGCGCACTGAGCCTGAAAACGAAACAGAAAAATGCATTAAACTTAAGTTCACTATTACAGATACCGGTATTGGTATTTCTAAAGAGCAACAAGACCAACTATTTAAAGCCTTTGGTCAAGCGGATAGCAGTATCACGCGTCAATATGGCGGTACTGGTTTAGGCTTAGTAATCACTCAAAAACTAGTGCGTCAAATGAAAGGTTCCATTGACCTGAGCTCAACACCTAATGTGGGCTCAACCTTCTGGTTTACGATTGAAATTGAGAAATGTAGTCGCACACCATTAAACACTTTACCATTAGACAGATTAGCAAGCCGCTCAGTGCTAGCCTACGAAAGTAATGCTTATGCGTTGCGTGCATGTTCAGAGTTATTAGAAGAGTGGAAGACTAACGCCACCATCATAGACAATGAAGAGCAATGGCAGCAGTCCTTGAATAAGTGCTATGACAGTATTGTGATCGGCCATAGTAATAACATGGATCTTAGCCCGCTGCTCAAAGCAATTAAGCAAGCGAAGAAATACACAGATAATATTATTGTACTGATCAACTGTAGTGACCCAAGTACCTTTGAAACGGTAATGAATACCGGAGTCACGCACTGTTTAGGTAAACCGATCAATCATAAGAACTTTGCCAACGCGTTAGTTTCAAATGAAACGGTACCAGCACGAGTGCAAATCACTACCCCATTAGAGCGTAAAAAAATTAATGTCATGGCGGTAGATGATAACCGAGCAAACTTGAAGCTGATCTCTGCTATGTTAGGTGACCGAGTACATCACGTAACAACCTGTAAAAATGGTCAAGAGGCCGTAGACCATGCCAAAACCACGCCTTTTGATATCATCTTTATGGACATACAAATGCCGGTATTAGATGGGATCAGTGCCTGTGCGCAGATTAAGAAAGACTCAATCAATAAAAACACCCCTATTATCGCGGTCACCGCACACGTATTACCCGGTGAAAAAGAGCAATTCCTACAAAAAGGCATGGATGACTGTTTAGCAAAACCGATTGATGAATTAGCATTACAGTCCATTATCAACAAATGGGCACCAGCTGCTGAAGTTATTGGCACCATTCAACAAACTAATATAGAAGATATCACTCCTCAAATTGCGTCAATAATCACCAAGGTGAAAAAATCTTTTGATAAGGAGTTAGCGTTACAACAGTCAGCAGGCAAAGAAGACTTAGCAAAAGAGATGCTAGGTATGCTGTTAGAAGAATTTGACGCACTGCGTAAAATAGTCAATGAAGCCATGGTTGATGAAGTTGATAAACAACAGTTCACACAAGCAATCCATAAATTCCACGGTGGTTGTAGTTACAGTGGTGTACCTAAACTGAAAGACATTGCCGGTTTAATCGAAAAAGAGTTAAAAAGAGACATCAGCCCAGACCACCTAGAGCCTGAATTTCTAGAGTTATTAGATGAGCTGGACAATGTAGAGAAAGAAGCAAAATCCTACTTAGCAGAGTCATAACTCGTTAAGTGCTCAGTCACTTGCTAAATAAAAAATGGCGTAGACCTCCAGGTCTGCGCCATCTATCAATTAATCATTCCCCATAAACAAAGATTATTTCACACTATCAGCGCTTTCTAATAAACGTTGATGATCTTCACGATCTAAGTGAAGCTGCCGTGTTGGGAAGGCAAATTCCGCACCGTGATCTGTGACAATTTTAGCCACTTTCAGCAATACATCTTGTTTCACTTCATGGAATAAAATCCAATTAGTGGTTTTAGTGAAGGTGTAGATAAAGAAATCTAATGATGAGTTATTAAACACATCAAAATTCACAATCAAAGTCTGTGATTGGTCAATATCATTGTGTTCCTGCAACATGCTACGTACTGCTTTGATAATCGCCTCGACCTGACTAATATCTTTATAACGTAAACCAAAGTTCTCTTTAATTCGTCTATTGCTCATTCTAGAAGGGTTTTCTACAACAATGTGCGTAAATAAACTATTAGGCACATACAAAGGACGTTTATCAAAAGTACGAATTCGAGTAACACGCCAGCCAATCTCTTCCACTGTACCTTCTATGGATTTATCTGGGCTACGTATCCAGTCCCCTACTTTGAAAGGTTTATCCATATAAACCATGGCTGCACCAAACAAGTTAGACAGTAAATCCTTCGCCGCCATACCGACGATTAATCCCCCCATACCACCAAATGCCAATACACCTGAGATGCTAACACCTAATGTTTGTACGATAGATAATGTAACAAAGGCTAAAATGGATAGTTTAGCTAACTTAGCGAGTGCTGTGACAGTGGTTGTATCTCTTTTCTCATCGGCAACAAAAGTATGCTCCGCTTTATAAACTAAACGCCAGAATACCCAACCCAGTAAAAATAAAGCGGCGACTTTTTGTCCAATAGGGAGATACTCAGAAATAGCTAACTCTTCACTTTCCGCTATAACACGAAGTGAGGTAGAGGTCCCCATTAACAAAATCAGCCAATTAACTGGTTTATTAATAGCGAAAAAAACAATATCGTCCCAGTTATTTGCAGTTTTTGAAATCGCATTTTCCATTTTATTGGCAAAGTAACGCCAAATGAATTGTATTAAAATGGTGACACAAAGTAATAGCGAGAAATTGACAACCCAACTCTCAATATTCAATGAGGTCAACCAATCGCCGATATATAACTCAACTTTATCAAGCATAAAAACCCTCAAAATAAAAAATAGACATATACCAATCACTTAATGTGATTGATAATAATATATTTACGATATCGAAAATGATCACATAAATAAAAATACCCATGATGAATACATCATGTTACAAAATGACCCCTTCCCTATAAATCATTATCTTTAATGACACAAAGTGTAAGATTAAGTTTCAAAAAAAGGGTCGCACAAAACTTGGTTACATTCATCCAAGTTAATGAAAGTAATGACTTAAACCTTCTTCTATTAGGCTTTACAATGCAACTGTAGCTGAGCATAGGGAATATTAATACTCGCTTCATCTAGGGCGACTTTAATTGCTTCTATTAACGCAAAACGTACCGACCAGTAGTCCGAAGATTTTACCCAAGGGCGCACTACTAGATTAACACTTGAAGCCGCCAGCTCTGAGACTGCAATTTGCAGTTTTGGAGTAGATAAGACTTTTTCATTAGCTAACACCACCTCTTCCAATAAAGCTTTGACTTGCTTTAAGTCACTTTTGTAATCAACACGTATCACTAGGTCGATTCTGCGTTCAGGCTTGCGAGAAACATTCACTATGTTGCTTTTAAGAATACTGCGATTTGGCACAACTATATATCGGTTATCGCCCGCTTTTAAAATACAGTTGAAAACTTGAATCGACTCCACAGTGCCCGATGTACCCGCAGCTTCAATAAAGTCCCCCATTTTAAAGGGGCGTAATACAATTAGTAAAATGCCTGCCGCAAAATTAGATAAAGCCCCTTTTAATGCCAAACCAATGGCTAAACTGGCCGCCCCTAAAAGAGCAATTAAGGAAGCAGTTTGTACCCCAACATGCGCCAAACCAGCAATAATACTCATAGCGATTAATGCATAACGAAGAATCAAACAAACGAAATCTCGAAGTGTTTGCTCTACCCCTTTTTTAATCAGGGTTTTATTCATTAAATAAGTAGATAAACGCGCCACAGAGAGGCCCACAGCGATGATTAATATAGCAACGACTAAATTGATAATAGAATGCGAGATAATCGCTTGGTGCTGTTGAATCCACTCAACTAATGGCATCAACATATTTAATATGGCATTACTTTTTTCTGATACAACAGGGTCAACAGAGGACATGGTTACTCCCAATTACGAACAAACTAATTTATAACAAGATAAAAACCAGCGTATTATCAATAGCAATAACGCTAATGAACAGATCTATTTTTCCTATTAAACAAATTTATTATTATCAGCTAAAAACAAAAAACCGCTTAGATTACTCTAAACGGCTTTTTAATGTTTATTAACAAAGAGAAGAATTTAATCTCTGACGTAAATGACTTCCATCATTTCATCTTCATCATCCCAGTCATCATCGTCATCGAGGTGCACAGCACCTTCAACAGCATCAATGGCAGATTTATGGTAATCATCCCATTGGAACTCAACCTGTTGACGCTCTTCTTCTGGTGTTGCTTCTACTGGTAACTCTTCAATGTATGCAACTAGCTCTTTACATAGTTCAGTTGTACCCGTTTTAGAGATAGCAGCTACTTTATAAACGGGTCCATCCCACTCTAGTGCATCTTTAACACGTTGCATCACTTCTTCAGCTTCTTCTTCTAATAACAAGTCTGTTTTATTGAAGATTAACCAGCGTGGCTTTTGCGCTAATTTTGGACTGTGTTTTTTCAACTCATCTAAAATAACCAGTGCATTCTCAGCAGGATCACTACCATCAGCAGGTAAAAGATCAATCATGTGCAGTAATACACGACAACGCTCTAAGTGACGTAGGAAGCGAGTCCCTAAACCAGCGCCATCCGAAGCACCTTCAATTAGACCAGGAATATCAGCAATTACAAAGCTGTTACCATGACCCATACTTACTACACCTAGATTAGGGATAAGAGTCGTAAATGGGTAATCAGCAACTTTAGGTTTAGCCGCAGACACACTTCGGATAAACGTTGATTTACCTGCATTAGGTAAACCTAACATGCCCACATCGGCTAGCAGCAATAACTCTAATAACAGGTTACGTACTTCACCTGGTGTACCTTCAGTCTTTTGACGAGGCGCACGGTTAGTAGAGGTTTTGAAACGTGCGTTACCTAAACCATGGAAACCACCTTTTGCAACCATTAGTTTTTGACCATTTTTAGTCAAATCACCTACGATTTCGCCAGTGTCATCATCACGACAACGTGTACCAACAGGTACTTTAATGATCTTATCTTTACCACGAGAACCGGTACAATCTGATACTTGACCATTTTCACCACGCTCTGCGCTGTAAAAGCGAACAAAACGGAAATCAATCAGTGTATTTAAGTTTTCGTCGGCTTCTAGATAAACATCGCCACCATCACCGCCGTCACCACCATTAGGGCCACCACGAGGAATATATTTTTCAGTACGAAAGCCGACTACGCCGTTACCGCCGTCTCCAGCGTCAACTTTAATTCTTGCTTCATCAACAAACTTCATTACAACCTCCAAAAAACATAGCCGCTACTTAAGAGCGACGATTATACCTATTTCTATTGATCATAGATCACATTTCTTATTTTCAATAGAAATAGATAGACAAAAAAAAACCTCGCATTTGCGAGGCTTTTTAAACTTTGCTTCGAAATAGATTATTCAGCTACGATGCTCACGAATGAACGAACAGGCTTACCTTTCTTTTCGAATTTAACAGTACCAGTCGCTTTAGCGAATAGTGTGTGGTCTTTACCTAAACCAACATTTAGACCAGCGTGGAATTTAGTACCACGTTGACGAACTAAAATGTTACCAGCTAAAACAGACTCGCCACCGAAACGTTTAACACCTAAGCGTTTACTTTCTGAATCGCGACCGTTATTAGTACTACCACCAGCTTTTTTATGTGCCATTTTTAATAACTCCTAATTAAGCGTTAATCGCAGTAATTTTAATTTCTGTAAACCACTGGCGGTGACCAGCTTGCTTACGAGAATGTTTACGACGGCGGAACTTAACGATTTTAACTTTTTTACCACGACCGTGAGTTACTACTTCTGCAGTAACTTTACTACCTTCAACGTATGGAACACCAACTTTAACGTCTTCAGCACTTGCTACTAATAGAACTTTATCAAATTCTACAGTTGCACCAGCTTCAACATCAAGTTTTTCCAAACGAAGAGTTTGTTCAACAGCAACACGGTGTTGCTTGCCACCACTCTGGATAACAGCGTACATGTTTCTTACTCCGTTCAGGCATCTCGTGTTGTTTTATTTCAAACAGAACATCGAGAGCGCACTAATTAATCACAATGGACGCGGATTCTACAGAGAGATTGTCACTTTGGCAATGGCTTTTAGGTAAAATATTGCAATTAAATGATAGATTTTTGTTAGTCGCGAAAAACACCCAGCAAGCGACTAAAAATCAACAAGTGATTCTTAATCATTTAAACCACATAAAATCAAAGTTGATGATTCTGGTTCAAAAATTATTTGCGCAAATACCTCACTCTACAAAGAGTGAATAACAATCAATATTAACACCTCCCCTCTCTCACTCTTTGTCTCTTTTATTAATAAGAACAAAGAGAGGTAAGTATTCTCAACTTACCTAAAAACAACAAAAAAAGTATTAAAAATAAGCAAAATATAATCGCAAAAATCAACTTAAAACAGCATTAATCAAGAGTTGATTATTAAATGATGATTAAGGCTTCGTAAATACCCCTATAGAGTTGAGATATCGTCCAGAAACGGGAATAATACACCCACTCTTTCCAATGGGACTATTTAGGCATGGATATTAAACAAATTCAGCAGCTTTCTTCTACTGATATGACTCAAGTTAATCAATTGATTACTGAGCAACTAAGCTCTGATGTTGCATTAATTAATCAACTCGGTTTTTACATCATCAACAGTGGCGGTAAACGTATTCGCCCTTTGATCACAGTATTAGCAGCCCAAGCCCTAAAAGTACATTCTCCAGAAACTACAAAACTGGCTGCTATTATAGAGTTTATTCATACGGCCACATTATTACATGATGATGTTGTTGATGAATCTGAGCTACGTCGCGGCGAGAAAACAGCCAATGCTCTGTTTGGTAATGCAGCTAGTGTATTAGTGGGTGACTTTCTTTATAGCCGTTCTTTTGAAATGATGACTGAGCTAGAAAATCTAAAAGTCATGAAAGTACTGGCTAGCGCAACCAATGTGATTGCCGAAGGTGAAGTATTACAGTTAATGAACTGTAATAACCCAGACACCACTGAAAAAGTGTATATGGATGTTATCTACTTCAAAACCGCTAAATTATTTGAAGCAGCAACGCAGTTAGTGGCTGTATTAGGTAAACAACCAAACGATATCGAAAATGCATTATTAGATTACGGTAAATACTTAGGTACAGCATTCCAACTAACGGATGATGTAATGGATTACGCATCTGATGCTAAAGAGATGGGTAAAAATACCGGTGATGACCTTGCTGAGGGTAAACCAACCCTACCACTACTTTATGCAATGCAACATGGTACAGAGGCTCAAGCTAGCTTAATTCGAGAAGCAATTGAAAAAGGTAACGGTCTTGAAAACTTTGATGCGATCATGCAAGCGTTAACTGAGACTAAAGCATTAGAATATACCAAAGCACGTGCCATGGAAGAAGCGGATAAAGCGATTAACGCTATTGCTATCTTACCTGATAGCGATCATAAGCAAGCACTGATTAGCTTAGCGCACATTGCCGCGAATCGAAAAAGCTAATAGCTAACTGTCATATCGCACTCCCCTAAAACAAGAGTGAAGATATAGAATAAGAGAAGGGACAATATGTTTATGTATTGTCCCTTTTTTGTCACTTGATTTCTTAGCATTGCTAAAAAGTGTCAACCTTATACCAATTGTATTAAATAACTGATCTAAATTTTGCGCCGGAAAAATGGCTTAGTTTGAGGCGTAAGTTGATGTAAATGGTTGTTCCCTATACGAAACTTACAACGAAAAAATAAGTTGTTTTAACAAGTAAAATAGATCAGTTACTTACTATGATTGGTATTATTTAGAACGAGTCATATTGCAGGATCAAAAAGGCCCGCGCTATTGCAACAATAACGCGGGCCTTTTTAAACAATTAAACTTATTCGCTAAATGGATTAACGCGGATAATTGTTTCGTTACGATCTGGGCCAGTTGAGATTAGGTCCATTGGGATCCCAGTCAACTCTTCTAGACGTTTGATGTAAGCTTTTGCATTAGCAGGTAGTGCATCATAAGTAGTCACACCAAATGATACTTCAGACCAACCAGGCATTGATTCATAAACAGGAACAGCCTGCTCATAACCGTCAGCACACATAGGTGGTACATCAACAACTTTACCGTCAGGCATAGTGTAACCAGTACAGATTTTGATCTCTTCTAAACCATCTAGTACATCAAGCTTAGTTAAACAAAAACCCGTGATACTGTTTAGTTGTACTGCACGTTTGATAGCAACTGCATCAAACCAACCTGTACGACGTAAACGACCTGTTGTTGCACCAAATTCATGGCCAACTGTGCCCATATGGTGACCAGCAGGATCTAGGTGGTCAACACCATCATAAAGCTCAGTTGGGAAAGGCCCCGAACCAACACGTGTAGTGTAAGCTTTAACAATACCTAATACGTAATCAAGGTGTGTAGGACCAAAACCACTACCAGTAGCAACACCACCAGCTGTCGTGTTTGACGATGTCACGTATGGGTATGTACCGTGGTCGATATCCAATAACGTACCTTGTGCACCTTCAAATAAGATAAGATCACCACGTAAACGTGCTTTATCAAGCTCATCTGTTACATCGATAACCATGCTAATTAATAGCGGAGCCATTTCAGTCATTTGTGCTAATACATCTTCGTAACTTACTGGGTCAGTCTTATAGTAGTTAACTAATTGGAAGTTATGGAATTCCATTACTTCTTTAAGTTTAACCGCAAACTTCTCCATGTTGAATAAGTCATCTACACGCAAACCGCGACGTGCAACCTTATCTTCATAAGCTGGACCGATACCACGACCAGTTGTACCAATAGCTTTATTGCCACGTGCTTTTTCACGCGCAACATCTAGTGCTACATGGTAAGGAAGAATTAGAGGACAACCTTCACTAATTGAAAGACGCTCTTTGGCTGGAATGCCTCGCTCGATAAGCATGTTCATTTCTTTGAACAATGCATCTGGTGCTAATACCACACCATTACCGATGACACATTTTACGTTTTCACGCAGTATGCCTGATGGAATCAGATGAAGTACTGTTTTCTCTCCATCGATTACTAGTGTATGACCCGCATTGTGGCCGCCTTGATAGCGAACAACCCATTGCGCTTTGTCTGTAAGTAGATCAACTACTTTCCCTTTACCTTCATCACCCCATTGAGTGCCAAGAATTACTACATTTTTTCCCATCAGAATCACATATCTCTAGCGAATTGAGCGGGGATTTTAGCAAAGTTTAAACAGTTCGATCAATATCTTTGTGAGTTTATCGCTAGTTATATAATTTAAAATAAAAAAAAGGCCGATAAATCGGCCTTTTTACAATCACTTAGTATTTAAACTCGAACTAGAAATAATAAATATTACTTCTTATCCGTCATATATTTAAAGAAGTCGGAATCCGGGCTTAATACCATTACATCTTGTTTGTCTGCAAAGCTTTTTTGGTAGGCTTGCATGCTACGCATAAAGGCATAAAACTCAGCATCTTTAGAGAAAGCTTCAGAGTAAATTTTAGATGATGTTGCATCACCACGACCACGTATCTCAGCTGACTCTTTGTTTGCTTGAGCTAGCATAATCGACACTTTACGGTCGATATTAGCGCGGATCACTTCAGACTTCTCTTGACCTTCTGAGCGATGTTCTCTTGCTACCGCTTGACGCTCAGCACGCATACGCTTGTAAACACTATTACTCACACCATCAGGTAAATTAATTTTCTTAATACGTACATCAATTACTTTAATACCTAACTCAGATGAACGTGCCATACGCTTCAATGCTGTTTCCATTACTTCGCCACGCTTACCAGATACAATATCTTTAATCGTGTGAGAACCAATTTCATTACGTAAACCATTATTAATTTTACGCTTCAATAACGCTTCAGCTTGCATTTTATTACCCCCAGTTGCTAGGTAATAAACGGCTAAATCATCAATTTGCCACTTAACATAAGAGTCGATAATTAAATCTTTTTTCTCTGATGTTACAAAGCGATCTGGTTGATCATCTAACGTTTGAATACGTGTATCCATCACTCGAACAGTATCAATAAATGGAACTTTAAAGTGTAACCCTGGTGCATAAACCACTGGGTTATTATCACTATCACGTTTCACTTTACTAAACTGTAAAACAATACCATTTTGTCCTTCAGAAACAACAAACGCGCTGCTAATGAAAGCGATAAACAAAATGGCTGGTAGTATTAATAATTTTTTCATTAGTAGTCTCTCCCCGTTGTACGACTGCTACGCGAAGCTCTCTCATTAACTGCAGCACGTTCATCTTGGTCTGCTTTTTGATCTGCACGTGAACGTGTTTCGATCTCAGTTTCCACCGGTAAGCGTGTTGTGTTGTTAGACTTATCCATCAATTTATCAAGTGGAAGGAAAGTTAAGTTACCTCCAGCTTTATTATCGATTAACACTTTAGATGCATTACCTAGTACTTTTTCCATTGTTTCAATGTAAATACGTTGGCGAGTCACTTCAGGGTTAGCTTTGTATTCTGGTAGTAATTGATTAAATTTAGCTACCGCACCCTGTGCTTCTAGGATAATACCTTCTTCGTATGAACGAGCTTGTTGCTCGATACGTTTAACTTGACCACGTGCAATTGGCTCTTTCTCGCGCTCATAAGCTTCTGCTTCACGAACAAAACGCTCTTCATCTTCTTGTGCAGCAATTGCATCATCAAAGGCATCTCTAACTTGTTCTGGTGGACGTGTTTGTTGTAAATTCACATCTAAAATCTGAATACCTAGATGGTAGCTTTCAATGATTTTATTAAGCATTTCCCAGGTTTCTTGACGGACCACTTCACGACCGGTTGTTAATGTATCATCCATGGTTGAATGACCGACAACAAAACGTAACGAGCTGTCTAATGCTTGTAATAAACTATTATCAGCGTTAGTAACACTAAACAGATACTTTTCTGGCTCAACAATACGGTATTGAATTTCCATTGACACTTGTACGATATTCTCATCTTCGGTCAACATGAATCCCGACGTTGGTAAGGTACGGAAAGCTTCTACGTTAATTGGAATTATTTGATCAACAAATTTTGGATTCCAGTGTAAACCAGGCTCAACCTGTGAATGATAAGCACCAAAGCGCAGTACTACACCACGGTCTGATTCTTTAATGGTATACCAACCACTTGCAAACCAAACAATAGCAATGATGCTAAGCACAGCAATAGCAACAATCTTTCCGCCATTACCACTGTTGCCGCCACCAGAAGGACCTTGCGTTGATTTTTTTCCAAATAAGCCACCTAAGAATCCAGATATTTTTTGAAAAACAACGTCTAAGTCTGGTGGTCCCTGTTCATTCTTTTTATCGTTTTTGTTCCACGGGTCTTGATCTTTTTTATCATCTTTACCCGGTTCATTCCAAGCCATGTTAGCTCCTGATTTACTCATAAATTGAATTAATAAAATCTGTTTAATAATGAATCATTTAAAAGAATTTACCAAACACTTAAACTATTACTGCAATGTAACAATGTTCAGTCTAATAATAAAGTGCTTAATGACATATTAGGTCCAATCTTCTTTTTCTAATTCAGCGACACTTTGATAATTGTTATCTACCACAAATTCCTCTATGTAGTCGCCCTCTTGTTTTATCAAACGTTGCCAGTCGGTGTTATTTAAACGGATATCGATAACACAATGACCATTTTCAGCGTACGCTTCATTTTCAATGCACTCTAACTGATAGAATAAGGCGCGTAATTTACCCTGTGCAGGTGGTATTGATAATTGTAATGAACGAATCTTACCCGATAATAAACTGCTTAAGGCATTAAATAATAGATCCACGCCAATATTTTTCTGCGCCGATAACCAAACTCTGGTTGGCACGCCTAAATCATCATAGTCTATTCTTGGTTCCGCTTCTTCTAGTGCATCAATTTTATTCATCACCATTAAATGCGGTACTTCACCGGCATCAATTTCCGATAATACTTCTTCAACGGCTTCTACATTAGCGAGGTAATTTTCATCGGAGCAATCTACAACATGTAACAACAGCGTTGCTTCACGGGTTTCTTGTAATGTTGCTTTAAATGCAGCTACCAAATCATGCGGTAGATGACGAATAAACCCTACTGTATCAGCTAAAATACAAGTACCTACATCATCTACAGATATTTTGCGTAAGGTTGGGTCTAAGGTCGCAAATAATTGGTCAGCGGCATACACTTTTGCTTCGGTTATTTGATTAAATAAGGTCGATTTACCAGCATTGGTGTAACCAACTAAAGATACTGTTGGTACTTCATTGCGTAAACGCGCTCGTCGTCCCTGCTCTCGTTGTTTTGATACTTTGCTTAATCTTGATTTAATCGTAGTAATACGTGCACCAAGTAAACGTCTATCTGTCTCTAACTGGGTTTCACCAGGACCACGCATGCCGACACCACCTTTCTGTTTATCAAGGTGACTCCAACCGCGTACTAATCGACTCGACATATAATGAAGCTGAGCAAGCTCTACTTGTAACTTACCTTCATAGGTACGAGCACGTTGTGCGAAGATATCTAAAATAAGTGCTGTTCTATCAAGTACTAAACATTCACACTTTTGCTCCATATTACGCAATTGGGCAGGAGACAAAGCATGGTTAAAGATAACGATATCAGCACCCATGGTGTGTACTGTATCAGCAATTTCTTGGGCTTTACCTGTACCAACAAAAAAACGTGCATGAGGTGACTTACGAGGACCTGTCACTGTGGCAACAGGCGTAACACCGGCAGAGCTAACTAACAGCTTTAATTCATCAATATCTTCTTTATTATTTTCATCTGAAAAAGAGACATGAACTAAAACAGCCTGTTCACCGGCTTCATAACGATCAAACAAATAATTCTCCAATAAGTAAGTAAAGGTAATAGATGGTGCTTAGTAACGTAATTTCAAGGCTAAGCAGCAAACTTAATCCTAACACAGCTATTTAATGATTATACTGATTACCTTCAAGAAGTGATGCGCTTGGATAAAAAAATGGCCTGCATAAGCAAGCCATTTTATTCTTATGATAAGACTACTCTTCGTGAGTAATACTAGGTAGAGCTCTACTAGGCACAACAGTAGAGATTGCATGTTTATATACCATTTGACTGACAGTGTTCTTCAATAAAATGACAAATTGATCAAAGGACTCTATTTGCCCTTGTAGCTTAATTCCATTCACTAAATAGATTGCGACTGGGATTCGTTCTTTACGCAAGGTATTTAGGAAGGGATCCTGTAATGATTGTCCTTTTGCCATTAGCGATTCCTTAAGTGTTCTTTATTATTATATTCAAATATAAGTATAACTAAGGAATAGAAAAAAACCGACAGAAAACGTAAAATTTTGATCCGTACCTCCTTCTATCCTCTTGTAATTTAAATAACTAACGGTTTACACTAGATTTGCTCATCTATAAGATGCTTTTAATTTTTTCAAAGTTATCTGGATCGGCACTTTCTAACCATTGAATATCTTGTTTCCAGCCTCTTAACCAGGTCATTTGACGTTTCGCTAATTGACGAGTGGCGACCACGCCTCGAAAACGCATCTCTTCATAATCCATCTTACCTTCAATATATTCCCACATTTGGCGATAACCAACACAGCGCATAGAAGGTAAATCTAGGTGTAAATCACCACGTTCATATAAGGCTCTTACTTCTTGCTCAAAGCCACCGACTAGCATTAAATCAAAACGACGTTCGATACGTTCATGTAATACAACTTTTTCAGCGGGAGCAATGGCAAACTGCTTAACATCAAAGGGGATGGGTTCGCTTTTTACTTCAGTCAGCTCAGTCATGCTTTTACCCGTGATGCGATACACTTCAATAGCACGTGCTAAACGTTGTGGATCGTTAACATGAATACGAGCAGCAGAAACCGGATCTATCTGTTGCAGCTCTTCATGTAATGCTTGCCAACTACTTTCATTAACTTGCTTTTCTATCGCAGCACGTACTTCTGGGTCTGCACTTGGTAAAGGAGATAACCCTTCGACTAAGGCTTTATAATAAAGCATGGTGCCACCCACTAATAAAGGTGTGTTACCTCTTGCAACGATTTCACTCATCAAACGTAATGCATCATCTCGAAAGTTGCCAGCTGAATAGCTGTCTATAGGGTCAATAATATCAACTAACATATGTGGTGCTAATGCTTGCTCTTCGGCGCTAGGCTTAGCAGTGCCAATATCCATCTGTTTATAGATCAGTGCAGAATCCACACTGATAATTTCACAACGACATTGTTGAGCCAATTTGATGGCTAAGTCGGTTTTACCTGAGGCCGTTGGCCCCATTAAAAAAATAGCTTTAGGGAAAGCTGTGCTGCTGGTGTCGGTCATTCTAATGAATACCCTGTAATAATAATGACAAATTAGGTTGTTTAAAGCAGTGTTGAAACGCCTCATTAGACAAACTACTTAACGCGTCAAATAATGGTGTTACCTCAGTTGCAGAGAAGGCTTTCTCTTGCTCTTGAGCGTGTAATAGATGGCTTAACTTATCGCACACTTGCTGAACTTGCTGCTCACTACTCAGGTGCTCAGCTTCATTTGAAGTGTCAAACAGTTGCGGCAAAATAGTCGCAATGGGCGCATGCCTGAAAGCGGCTGGCACTTGGCTAACAATCACAAATTGTGATTGAAATTTATAAGTAAAACCTAAGCGAGCTAATAATGAACTTGCTTGTTCAGCCACCACTAACATTTCAGGACTTAGTTTAAAGCGTACCGGCAGTAATAAAGGCTGTGAGATCACTTCGCCATCTTGCCAAGCATTAAACAATTGTGAAGCAACAATCTGTTGACGGGCTCGAGGCAAAGACATAATCAACAAACCATTCTCAGATAACGCACTTAGCGACTCAATCTGTGGTTGAACCAATAAATGATGCTGGTCAATAACACTGATTAATTTAACAATAGCAGAAGACTTTGATGTTTCTGAAGTACCAACTGTTAACCCTATATCTTGCTGAAATGCTTCAGCAACAAAATCACAATACGCCCCTACTTTTTGCTGATCTAATACTGGACGCGTTGGCATCGCCGCATAACCGCCAGTCCCTCCAGAGTATTCATTACGACGAGGACTAGCTTCACTGTTATGAGCGTGATTATAATCTCCCCCCTGCCCTTCTGATACCTGGCTTGGTGGCTGATAAGCATGTTCTGCCACACGAGGCTGCGCCATATTTTGCTGCGCTTCAAGATCATGGCTTAATAACGAACTATCACTTAACGTTGAGTTGAGTGTACTGCTAATAAAGTCATGCACCCAACGCGCTTGATGGAATCGCACTTCATGCTTAGCAGGGTGAACGTTAACATCCACCTCTTTAGCATCACATTCAATATAGATAATATAACCAGGAAACATGCCCTGCGGGATAAAGTGTGCAAATACCTGTTTGATTGCATGGTTCACCAATTTATCGCGAATCATTCGTCCATTGATATAACAATATTGTACGTCGGCTAAAGGACGTGGTGATAAACGGTCCGATACCCAGCCAGATATTTTTAAAGACTGGTCGGCATGCTCAAAAAATACAGCATGTTGAATGAATTGTTCACTACAAATAGCCGCAATACGTTTTTCCTGCTGTGCTTGTTCTGGCGCAGCTCTATATTGCCTTACTATTTTTTTATTGTGCTTTAAGGTGATGGCAATATCAAAACGACTCAGCGCAATACGCTTGATCAGCTCATCGATATGTTGGAATTCAGTTTTTTCTGTTTTTAAAAAACGACGACGTGCAGGCGTGTTAAAGAACAGATCCAACACTTCAACCGTGGTGCCCTGCGGATGAGCAGCAGGTTGCACATTCACTTGCATATCTCGACCTTCAGCAACGGCCTGCCAAGCTTGATCTTGGTCTGCAGGCTTAGAAGTAAAGGTTAAACGAGAAACTGAACTGACACTGGCTAACGCCTCGCCCCTGAAACCTAAGCTTACAATCGCTTCTAAATCATCAAGGTGACTTATTTTACTGGTGGCATGGCGGCTTAATGCTAGGGTCAACTCTTCTTTGCTGACACCTTTACCATTATCTTTAATGCGAATGCACTTAGCGCCGCCCTGTTCAATCTCTATCTCGATACGGGTCGCCCCCGCATCTAAACTGTTTTCCACTAACTCTTTAACCACGGAAGCTGGACGCTCCACTACTTCACCGGCCGCAATTTGGTTAGCTAATCGTGCAGGTAATATCTGAATTGCCATGATGATAAACTCGTTAAACTAGCTCACAGGAATTGTTAACACTTGGCCAACAGCTAAGGATTTACTGCGTAATTTATTGGTCGAAATAATCGCACTGGTTGTTGTCCCATAACGTTGTGCAATCACCGATAGTGATTCACCACTACGCACTTTATGCTGAGTTTTCTGCGCACTCGCCGTTGGAATTTTCAAACGCTGACCAATATTTAATGCGTTAGATCGTAATCCATTAAACTGCTTTAACTGTTGTGTAGACACGCCATATCTACTTGCAATAACAGACAGAGATTGGCCTTTTTGTACCGTATGCGTAGCAGGTCGAACCGGCGCACTATAATTCGCACTTGGGATTTTCAATACTTGTCCAACCGATAAACGCGTCGAGCTAAGTTTATTGTATGCTTGAAACTGTTTTGCACTTCTATCGTATCGTTGTGCAATGACAGATAAGGATTCACCGCGTTTTACTTTATGCTCAGTAGGCACTACCACTTTTTTAGCGACTGGCGATTGATAGTTGGAGCTATCAGCCCCAGGTATTTTAATCTTTTGTCCAACACGTAAAGAGGTCGACTTAAGGTTATTGTAGCTTTTTAAGGTCGATATACTGGTGTCGTACTTTTTAGCAATCAGCGATAAAAACTCACCTTTTTTCACCACATGAAGGCGTTCAGGCGCTGCTTCAACTTGCCCTGCTGGCACTTTTAATTTTTGCCCTACATAGACACTGCTAGATTTTAAATTATTGATTCGTTTCAAATTAGACATATTGGTCGCATATCTTTCTGCAATAACCGATAAAGAGTCACCTGAACGTACCGTATAAATTTGATTTTTAACAACTGGCGCAGGTGCTTTAGGTGCGACCTTTGGCTCAATTACTCGCGTTTTAGTCGTTTCCGTATAGGCACCAGGAATCTTAATACGCTGACCAATTCGTAATGTCGTTGAGCTTAATTTATTATAAGAAGTTAACTGCTTAATACTTTTATTGTATTTTTTAGCAATAGCAGAAAGGTATTCACCGCGTGCTACAGTATGAACTACGGGCGTTTTAACCACTATGGTTTGGGTATTTTGCGCATTGCCGCCTACACCTGGGATCTCGATTTTTTGCCCCACTGCTAGCGTCGTATTTGATAAGTTATTGTAAGCGACTAATTGCGCTGTGGTTTTACCATATCGACTGGCGATCACAGATAACGATTCACCTCGTTTAACAGTATGTGTCGTTGCTTGTTGTACTAAAGGTCTCGCAGAGGTAACCTGAGATTCTGGCTCAACCACCACTTGATAGTTTTCAGGAATACTTAATACCTGACCAATCTTCAATGAACTAGATTTCAAATGGTTAAAGCTTTTTAACTTCGCGGCACTAACACTGTAACGCTTAGAAAGTATCGATAACGACTCTCCGCTACGCACCGTATGTTTAGTTGCATGTTTTTTCTGAGCAAACAAAGTGCCCTGCGGTGGTTTTAAACTAAAGTGTTTATAAATACCTTTAAACACGGCATTAGCAATTTTGTTTTGGAAAGCAGCTTGATTAAGCAAACGCTCTTCCGTTGGATTAGTAATAAATCCAGCTTCCACCAAAATAGAAGGAATATCAGGTGACTTTAATACCGCAAGGCTGGCATGCACAGGCTCTTTTTTATGCATGGTGGTGACTTTAGAAAGCTCGCTCGTTACCAAACTACCAATATTATAACCAACCCCCATGGTATTCCCCATGGACATATCTAGCAGCATTTTATTTAAAAATGGCACACTGTCAGAGTCTTGAATTAAATCGCCCGCACCACCTAATAACTGTGATTGCGCTTCATTTTTTTCCATCCAGCGACCTAACTCTGTGGTCGCACGACGATTTGATAATACCCAAACAGAAGCGCCCTTAGGACGACTAGAGGTAAAACCATCGGCATGAATAGACACCAAAAAGTCAGCTTTACCTTTACGCGCAATTTCAGAGCGTTTATTTAAATTTACAAAGTAATCACCCGTTCTAATCAAAAAGGATTGCATACCACGTTGCGCATCGATGGTATTTTTTAAGCGCTTAGCGATTTGTAGTGTGACTTTTTTCTCGTAACTATATTTACCTAAAGCACCGGGGTCATCACCACCATGACCAGCATCGATCGCCACAATAATATTACGGCCATTAGGTGTTGCTGCTATTTTAGTGGGTACTTTAGTAGCAATAGTTGGTAAATCAATCACTAAACGGTGCCCGTAAGGTTTAGCAGGTGGTAGGCTGAAAATTCTTGCTTTACTGGCGGTGGTTAAATCAATAACCAATCTAAAGGTATTCGCTTTTGCGGTTTTACTTTCACGAATTCTAGTGATCAATTTACCTTTATTAGTAATTGCACTTAAATTCGCTTTATTACGCGTCCCGGTCAAGTCAATCACTAAACGATCTGGCTTACTCAGGTAATGTGTTTCGTATTGTGGTTTGTTAGCAAGGTCAAGTACAACCCGAGTATTGTCAGGTGAAGGCCAGGTACGCACACCTTTTAACTCATTTTGTGCGGCAGCTACACTTAAACTGATACATTGCATGATCAGTAAAGTGCAAAATAAAGTCACTTTATTAGAGAATAACGGCGTTAATAACCTGCTTGGATTGTACTTATTCATCATAAATTCTTTAATACTCTTAAGCCATTTTCGGTATTTGCTTGTAACGTAATTTCACGCTGCTCACCGACATAAACAATAGTTAAATCTATATCTGGGTTAGGTAAAAAGCCAACACCGCGCTCCGGCCACTCCACTAGACAATGGCTAGTTTCACCAAAATAATCACGGATCCCCATAAACTCTAACTCTTCAGGATCAGACAAACGATATAAATCAAAATGATAAACTTGCCACTCTGCTAACTCATAAGGTTCCACTAAAGTATAAGTCGGGCTTTTTACATTACCAACGTGCCCTAAACCTTGGATAAAACCGCGCGTTAAAGTGGTTTTACCAGCGCCAAGGTCACCATGCAGATAAATACAGGTTGCTGTTTGACAAGCTTTACTTAAACGGTCACCAAATTGTACGGTTTGTTCAGCATTGAGTAACTTTTCTTTTAATAGATTCGACATTGAGATTTATTCATTCCAATCATGAGTTGAGTATATTGACAGCGAAATTCGTTAAATAGCATAAAAAAACACTCTGAAATTGCGCTATTAGCACAGATAATAACAGAAAGCAGATGCTTCACACTAGTGCTAGCCTACTACAGAGCATAAACAATCACTTCAGAAAGTAAATCAATTTACTTAAAAGTGAATTAAAGAGAAGCATTCAAGCTGAGTAACTTATGCTAAACTGCCTGCATAGAAAATAGATAAAAATAGACCTTTCGCAACGAAATATACGGCAAATGAAAATAACTCAAGAATCTACCAGTTCACAAATCAATAGCACACCTCTCTCTTCAACGGTATTAAGCGAGTTAGCAGAGAATATAAAAGTGTGGGGAAAAGCGCTAGGTTTTCAAGGAGTGGGGATCAGTGATGTTGACTTAACTGACCAAGAAGCAAATTTACAAGCTTGGTTAGATAACCAATACCACGGTGAAATGGATTATATGGAAAGGCATGGCATGATGCGCGCTCGACCAAACGAGTTATTACCGGGTACATTACGTGTTATTTCCGTAAGAATGGATTATTTACCAGACGATGCACAGTTTGCAGCAAATTTAGAAGACAAAGATCTCGCCTATATAAGTCGATATGCATTAGGCAGGGATTACCATAAAGTACTGCGCAAACGTTTAAAGCAATTAGGTGATAAAATAAAAAATGAAGTGGGCGAGCTAGGTTTCCGTCCCTTTGTTGATAGTGCCCCTATTTTAGAACGCCCGCTCGCTGAAAAAGCGGGATTAGGTTGGGTAGGTAAACACTCACTGCTACTAGATAAAGATTCTGGATCTTGGTTTTTTCTTGGCGAACTATTAATTGACCTTGCTTTACCCGTTGATCAAGCACAACCAAATCAATGTGGGCAATGTGTTGCCTGTATGAAGATTTGCCCTACTCAAGCAATTGTAGCTCCCTATGTGGTCGACGGACGACGTTGTATCTCTTATTTAACCATTGAGTTACAAGGTGCTATCCCTACCGAATTTCGTAAAGCGATCGGTAATCGTATTTATGGCTGTGATGATTGCCAATTGATTTGTCCGTGGAATCGTTTTGCTGACACCACTGAAGAATCCGATTATCAAGCCAAAGACTTTTTACAAAACCAGTCATTACTGAGTTTGTTTGCTTGGTCTGAAACCACCTTTTTAAAAAATACTGAAGGTTCTCCGATACGTCGTATTGGTTATCAACGTTGGTTAAGAAATATCGCCATTGCGTTAGGTAATGCACCAAGTAGTATTGACGTTATCACTAGCTTACAAAATAAGTTAGTTGAAAGTGAAGATGAGCTAGTCAATGAGCACATTGAATGGGCATTGGCCGAGCAGCAACAAAAATTACCAATTAATATAGACAGATTAAACCAGCGTTTAATCAAAGCAGTAAAAAAAGGTTTACCTAGAGACGCTTAATAGCATACCAATCAAACCATCAGTTATAAAAAAGCCGTTACTCAGGTTAATGAGCAACGGCTTTTAATATTCATAACAAAGAGTTAAGACTTAACTCTTCACACTCTCTAATTGATCTAATGGCCAACGAGGTTTGGCTTTAATCTCTAAACCTTGTATGTGCCCTGCTTTCAAGCGTTGCATACCTGCATAGGCAATCATCGCACCATTATCGGTACAAAACTCACCACGTGGGTAGAATGCTTTACCGCCTAGCTTTTGCATTGTTTCAGCTAACTGCTCACGTAATGCAGTATTGGCACTCACACCACCTGCAACCACTAAACGCTTCAAGCCGGTTTGTTTTAAAGCACGCTTACATTTAATAGCAATGGTATCGATTACCGCTTCCTGGAAAGCATAAGCGATATCAGATTGAGTTTGTAAATCATCACCTTCACGCGCAATGGTAACAGCTGCAGAGGTTTTTAAACCACTAAAGCTAAAATCTAAACCAGGTCTGTCAGTCATTGGACGCGGGAATTTAAAACGCCCTGCTACACCATTTTCAGCCATTTTAGCCAGACGAGGTCCACCAGGATAATCTAAGCCAAGAAGTTTAGCCGTTTTATCAAAGGCTTCACCAGCGGCATCATCAATACTTTCACCTAATAAAGTATATTCACCAATATCATCTACTTGCACTAATAATGTATGTCCGCCAGACACTAATAAAGCCACAAAAGGAAAATCAGGCTTATCATCTTCTAACATAGGCGCTAAAAGATGCCCTTCCATATGATGAACAGCAATCGCAGGTTTATCCCAAGCAAACGCAATACTACGGCCAATACATGAACCCACTAATAATGCACCCACTAAACCAGGCCCTGCTGTATAAGCAATCGCATCAATATCATCTTTGGTACAATTCGCTAAGGCTAATGCTTCTTTAATAAGAGGAATGGTTTTACGCACATGGTCACGTGACGCGAGCTCAGGAACAACACCGCCGTAATCAGCGTGTAACTTCACCTGACTATATAGCTGGTGCGATAACAAACCTTGTTGATCGTCATAAACAGCAATACCTGTTTCATCACATGACGTTTCAATGCCTAAAATTCGCATACTAAACAACCTTATAACTAAAATAATTAGCTTTTGATTAACGCTAATTAAATAAAATAGAGAACAAAATAAAAAATGTAACGCATTCTAACGGAAAATACAGCCAAGATGGATTTTTTTATCAAGCGTGATTATAAGCACGGATCTAAAGATCATTAAGATCTTTCTGCTTTTTTAATGAAAATTAATGCGGAATTTCTTTACATCATGCCCCAAATAGGATTAAAATTCGGCACCAATTTAAATGCACTGGTCAATTTACGACCGTAACCATAAAGGTAAGAGGCATATGCCAGTAATTAAACTTCGTGAAAACGAACCATTTGACGTAGCATTACGTCGTTTTAAACGTTCTTGTGAAAAAGCAGGTATCTTAGCAGAAACTCGTAAACGCGAATTCTTCGAGAAACCTACTACAGTTCGTAAACGTGCTAAAGCAGCAGCTGTTAAACGTCACCTGAAAAAACTTTCTCGTGATAACGCTCGTCGCGTACGTTTATACTAGAATAGATAAAGGTCTCCGATGTCTATAAAAACAAGATTACAAGAAGAGCAAAAGCTTGCAATGCGTGCAAAGGATAAAGTCCGTTTAAAGACTATCCGTTCATTGATTGCAGCTGTTAAACAAATTGAGATTGATGATAAAATTGAACTTGATGATGACGCTGTTACAACAGTTGTTGTGAAATCAGTTAAACAACGTAAAGAATCAATTACTCAATTTGAAAAAGCTGACCGAGCTGATCTTGCAGATATAGAAAAAACGGAACTTGCTATTTTAGAGGAGTTTTTACCTCAAGCACTAACTGCTGAAGAAGTAGATGCTCATATCAAACAAGCTATTGCATCTGTTGATGCACAAGGCATGCAAGATATGGGTAAAGTGATGGGAATACTCCAAAAAGAGATACAAGGAAGAGCAGATATGGCTGCAGTAAGTGGGCTTGTAAGAGCTAGCTTAAAATAGTCATCTCGCTTTCTTTATTAAAAAACCTCAGCCTTTCATTAAGTCTGAGGTTTTTTTGTTTTAATGAAAGCAACTTTATCAGTTAATATTAATTATTAACTTTAAACACCCTGATATTTTTGAAAAAGATAGCATCTAACCTGAATTAAAAACACAATATCTGTGTCGTATTAAATACTGTGAGTATAGTACTCTCATTTCTCCATAGGACTCTTAAATGGCAGGCCGCATTCCAAAGAATTTCATTGACGACTTAATTTCTCGTAGCGATATCGTTGATATAATTGATAGCCGTCTTAAGTTGAAGAAAAAAGGCAAAAGCTATCGTGCCCGCTGCCCTTTCCATAATGGTAATAATGATTCCACATTTTCAGTCAGCGAAGAGCAGCAGTTTTACCACTGCTTTAACTGCGGTGTTAGCGGTAATGTGGTTACCTTCTTAATGGAATATGATGGTATTGAGTTTGTTGATGCCATTGAAGTACTAGCAGAACAACTTTCCATTGAAATACCACGTGAAGAATCAAATAGCAATCAAGCCCCTACTAACTATGTTGATAGAAAAGACTTATATCAATTGATGGGTGATATTACGCGCTTTTACCAACAGCAATTACGCACACATAAAAACAGTGAAAAAGTCATTAACTACTTAAAAAGTAGAGGCTTATCTGGCGCTACTACTAAACATTTTCAAATTGGTTACGCTCCTGATGGTTGGGATGAAGTGCGTAAACAATTTGCTATCAACAAACACACTGAACAACAACTAATTGATGCAGGTATGTTAATCAGTAAAGATAGCGGCGGTAGCTATGATCGTTTTAGGGACCGTTTAATGTTCCCTATTTTAGATAAACGTGGTCGAGTGATTGGATTTGGTGGCCGTGTATTTGATGATGCAACACCAAAATATCTAAACTCTCCTGAAACCCCAATTTTTCACAAGGGTAAAGAGCTATACGGCTTATACCAAGCAAAACAACATAACAAAGATATTCAACGTATTTTAGTCGTTGAAGGTTATATGGATGTTGTAGCACTTGGACAATTTGATATCCACTATGCAGTGGCGTCTTTAGGTACAGCCACCACACCCGATCATATCCAACTTTTGTTTAGACAAACCAGTGAAGTTATTTGCTGTTTTGATGGTGATGAAGCCGGTCGTACCGCGGCTTGGCGTGCATTAGAAAATGCCCTACCTGCGATTCAAGATGGGCGAACATTACGCTTTATGTTCCTACCTGATGGTGAAGATCCAGATAGTTTAGTGCAAAAAGAAGGTAAAGTTTTCTTCGAAAAGCTCGTTGATCAAGCGATGCCATTATCTGACTTTTTGTTCCAGCAATTGTTAACACAAGTTGATATGACCAGTGCTGATAGTAAATCAAAACTTGCACAATTAGCGATTCCGTTATTAACTAAGTTACCTGATTCAGTTTTTAGACAGATGATGGAAACTCGTTTAATCAGTCTCTTAGGGATTGAAAAAGAAGGTTTACAAAAGTTATTACCCGCGGCACAAACGGTAGAGAAAAAACCTACCTCGCAAAAGATAACACCAATGAGACTAGCTATTTCGTTATTGCTGCAACATCCGCAAATGGCTTATCAATTGGATGAAATACCTGAATTTAAAGAGATAGAAATACCTGGCATAACTCTTTTAAATACACTACTTGAAATTTGTAGAAAGACACCCCATCTCTCTACAGGACTGTTATTGGAACATTGGCGTGGTCAACCAGAAGAAAAACAATTAATTACGTTAGCAACTTGGGAAAACCAAGTCGATAAAAACAATTACGAAGAAGTATTCTTCGATATTTTAGATAATTTTTTATCTTTACACCTTACACAACGTATTGAATTTTTAAAACAAAAATCAAGACAAGGTGAGGTTTTAACAATACAAGAGACGGTGCAGTTAGCACAACTTCTTAAAGAACAAAAACAACATTAATGGGATTGGCATAAAATTCAATTTAGGCGTATAATCGAGCGCTCAGATTTTTTCCCATTTACACCACATTTTACGACTAATTTTTTGGATGGTACCTATGGCCCAAACACCTCAATCGCAGCTTAAAGAGCTGATCATTAAAGGTAAAGAAAATGGTTTCTTAACCTTCGCAGAAGTGAATGATCACCTGCCGCAAGATATCGTTGAGTCAGAGCAAATTGAAGATATCATTCAAATGATCAACGACATGGGTATCCGTGTTGTTGAAACAGCACCTGATGCTGATGATCTAATTTTATCTGGTACAGATAATGATGAGCCAGATGAAGATGCTGTAGAAGCTGCTGCGCAAGTATTAGCAACGGTTGAATCTGAAATTGGCCGTACTACAGACCCAGTACGTATGTACATGCGTGAAATGGGTACTGTTGAACTACTGACACGTGAAGGCGAGATTGTTATCGCTAAACGTATCGAAGAAGGTATCAAAGAAGTACAAAATTCTGTTTCTGAATACCCAGCAACGATTCGTAACCTATTAGATAACTACGATAGCTATGAAGCAGAAGAGATGAAACTAACTGACCTAATCAGTGGTTTTATTGATCCAAATGATGATATGACACAAGCGGTAAGTGCAACTAACATCGGTTCTGAATTATCTGAAGCAGACCTAGATGACGACGATGAAGATGCAGAAGACGTTGAAGATGAAGAGGAAGGTCCAAAAGGTCCATGTCCTGAAGAAGCAGCAGAAAAATTTGCTGAATTACGTCGTTTAAATAACATCGTAGAAAAATCTATCACTAAAAATGGTCGTAAACATGCAGAGACGTTAGCAGCCATTAACGAACAAGCAGAATATTTTCAACAGTTTAAACTAATCCCTAAACAGTTTGACCGTATGGTGAAATTGATTCGCGGTAATATGAATGCAGCGCGTGTACAAGAGCGTTTAATTCTAAAAATCTGTGTTGAACAATGCAAAATGCCAAAAGCTGAATTCATTAAATTATTTAAAGGTAATGAAACAAGCAGCGCATGGTTAGAAAAAGTACTAAGTGGCGACCAAGCTTACGTTGCAGGTATTAAAGAAGCTGAAGAAGATCTAGAGCGTTGTATTCGTAAAATGCTGGCTATCGAAGTAGAAAGCACATTAAGCATTACTAACTTGAAAGAGATCTCTCGTGCAATGAGCATTGGTGAGACAAAAGCTCGTCGTGCAAAGAAAGAGATGGTAGAAGCCAACTTACGTCTGGTTATCTCGATTGCTAAGAAATACACCAACCGTGGTTTACAATTCTTAGATTTAATCCAAGAAGGTAACATCGGACTAATGAAAGCCGTTGATAAATTTGAATACCGTCGTGGTTACAAATTCTCAACTTATGCAACATGGTGGATCCGTCAAGCAATCACTCGTTCAATTGCTGACCAAGCGCGTACTATCCGTATTCCAGTACACATGATTGAAACGATTAACAAACTTAACCGTATCTCTCGTCAAATGTTACAAGAAATGGGTCGTGAGCCACAGCCTGAAGAGCTAGCTGAACGCATGATGATGCCTGAAGATAAAATTCGTAAGGTATTAAAAATTGCTAAAGAGCCAATCTCAATGGAAACACCTATCGGTGATGACGAAGATTCGCACTTAGGTGACTTCATTGAAGATACAACGATTGCCCTACCGGTTGATAGCGCAACGAGCGAAAGCCTTAAAAATGCAACAAACGATGTATTAGAAGGTTTAACAGCGCGTGAAGCTAAAGTATTACGTATGCGTTTTGGTATCGATATGAACACTGACCACACTTTAGAAGAGGTTGGTAAACAGTTTGATGTAACACGTGAGCGTATTCGTCAAATCGAAGCTAAAGCACTTCGTAAACTACGCCATCCTAGCCGCAGTGAACAACTACGCAGCTTCCTAGACGAGTAATCGACGTTTAGTGAATGACTCTAAAAAAATCCTACTTCGGTAGGATTTTTTGTATCTGCACCCCAAACAATTTTTTGTTCCTTCATTCCAAAAAAATGTATAACTCCTTAATAAAAACCATATAAAAGAAATATTTAAGAATGCTAAGTAAATAGCGCTGATTAAATAAGCAATCAAACTGAATATACTAGACAGCGAAATGAGTAGCTTATATAATCAGCGCACAAATTAAGGCCCTTTAGCTCAGTTGGTTAGAGCATACGACTCATAATCGTCAGGTCCCCCGTTCGAGTCGGGGAAGGGCCACCATATATAGAAGGTTAGTAAGTGTAGTGCTTACTAACCTTTTTTTATGTGTGCTACATCTGTGCTACAAAACTTATACCAATTGTATTAAATAACTGATCTAAATTTTGCGCCGGAAAAATGGCTTAGTTTGAGGCGTAAGTTGATGTAAATGGTTGTTCCCTATACGAAACTTACAACGAAAAAATAAGTTGTTTTAACAAGTAAAATAGATCAGTTACTTACTATGATTGGTATAAGT
>NZ_QOCB01000003.1:518-24267 GCF_003318165.1 Psychromonas sp. B3M02 | reverse complement strand
GAGCAATGACTTTTATTATATGTATTAGTACATTTATCATTATCGCCCTTAGGTTCAAACTATGATTTGTTCTTATTCTTAAACATTCAATAAAGAGAATAAATAAATGATTATCAACCATGAGAAAAAGATTGTATTTATCCATATTCCTAAGTGTGCAGGAAAAGTAATTAGGGAAATTCTTTCGGATGGTGATTCATATGGAAAATTTTGGGATTGGGAGTATAGTGATAAAACAAATAGTTGGCATGATCTTGCCCACATACCTCTTCACAATTTATACCACTATGACGAATGGAAGTGGTTGCATATCTATAAAGTTATTGCTGTTATAAGGGATCCATTAGATCGATTTTTAAGTTCCTACAAGGAGCATAAAAAACAACATAAACGGAATATATCCATAACTAAAATATTAAAAGAGTTAGACCCGATCAGAGTTGCAAATGATCCAAGATATATTCACTTTTGCCCTCAAAGTTACTTTACAACATATAACGGCGAAAATATCATAGATTATTTCCTTCACCAAGAAACCTTAAAAGACGATTTACTAAAAATTTCTGAAGAATTAAATTTAAATAAAGCGCAAATATCAAAAATTGAAGCATTAGAACCACCACAAAAATTTAACACTAACAGTTCAAAATTAAGTAGGAAATTGATATCTAATATTTACAATATTTATGAAGAAGATTTTAATAATTACAATTATTCAATACCTCCTCAGATAATTAAGAAAAAATTTATTCCAGGGGATTTTATTAACACATGTAACAAATATTTCCCATACAACCCTCCATTTAGAAAATCTCATAGAGGATTGTTTTCAAAAACGATAAAAAAATTAAAATATAAAGTGAAGATAAAAAATGACATATGATTATTTAATTGTTGGTTCAGGACTGTTTGGTTCTGTCTGCGCTTATGAACTAAATAAAATAGGCAAGAAAGTACTTGTAGTTGAAAAAAGGCCGCACATTGGTGGAAATATCTATACTGAAAATAATAAGGGTATACAAGTTCACAAATATGGAGCCCATATATTCCACACAAATGACAAAAAAATTTGGGATTATGTTAACTCTTTTGTGGAGTTCAATCGTTTTACAAACTCACCATTAGCGAACTATAAAGGTGAGTTATTTAATCTACCTTTTAACATGAATACTTTTTATCAATTATGGAAAACTAAAACTCCTGATGAAGCAAAATCTAAAATCGCAGAACAACGCCAAGAAATGGATGGAGTTGAAGCTAAAAATTTAGAAGAACAAGCTATATCTTTAGTTGGTCGAGATATTTATGAAAAATTAATTAAAGGATATACAGAAAAACAATGGGGAAGAAATTGTAAAGATTTACCTTCTTTTATTATCAAAAGACTACCTGTTCGCTTTACGTACGATAATAATTACTTTTCAGATAAATACCAGGGGGTTCCTATTGGAGGGTATACTAAATTAATAGAAAAAATGCTCACAGGTATTGAAGTTCGCTTGGATACTGACTTCTTAAAAGAAAAAAGCATTTATCAAAGTCTAGCCTCTAAAGTTATTTATACTGGACCTATTGATGAATATTTTGAAAACAGGTTAGGAAAGCTAGAGTATAGATCTCTTGAGTTTAAAACAGAGACCTTAAAACAAAGTAATTTTCAAGGCAATGCCGTGATTAATTATACTGAGAGAGATATTCCATTTACTCGTATTATTGAACACAAGCATTTTGACCCAGTGGATACGACACATACTGTTATAACAAGAGAGTACCCTTCAGAATGGAGAGTAGGCGATGAACCTTACTACCCTATTAATGACGATAAAAATATGGCTTTATTCAAAAAATATCGAGAATTATCAAAAAGTGAAAATGTTATTTTTGGTGGCAGATTATCTGAATATAAATATTATGACATGCACCAAGTAATTAAAAGCGCTCTAAATTGTATTGGACAATTAAAATGAAAATAGCAGCAGTAATTGTAACGTTTAACCGTAAGGAACTCCTAGAGAAAGTACTTAATCAATTTGATAATATGACGAGAAAGCCAGACAGGTTAATTGTTGTAAATAATGCTTCTAATGATGGAACAGATAAAATATTAAAAGCATGGTTTGAATTAAGTCCCTATAAAAACACAGTTAAAATTATTAATTTACAGGAAAATTTAGGGGGCAGCGGTGGATTTAACAAAGGCCTCAATGAAGCTATTAAGCTTGATGTTGATTGGGTTTGGCTATCCGATGATGATGCTTTTCCTGATCTTGATATTTTTGAGAAGTTTATAAATTTTAAGAAAGATCATGATAGTAGTAATGTAGGAGCGTATTGCACATCAGTAATAAATAATGGAGAAATTGATCTAAAACACCGTAGAATTTTAAGCAACACTTTAATTAAGAAAGAGATATCGAGCAAGAAATCAGATTACTCATTAAAATATTTTAAAGTAGATTTATTTAGCTATGTTGGGGCAATTATAAACAAAAATGTATTAGTGGAGTTAGGAGTAACAGAGAAAGATTACTTTATTTGGTATGACGATACAGAGCATTCAATGAGGATTTCAAAAAAGTATGATATATATTGTATCCCAAATCTTAAAGTAATACATAACGAAGTACCTACTCCCCAAAACACGCTTAACTGGAAATCTTTTTACGGTAAAAGAAATAAACTTCTAATGTATAAAAAACATTATCCAATTACTTTTGCCAATATATTATTAAAAATGACTTTCTCATTATTTTTAGACTGTATCAAATCAGTTATTAATCCTAAGAAAAGGAAATTAAAAAACCTACCTGCTAGAAATAAATTGAAATACTATGCAATAAAATCGAGTTTACTCGAAGAAAAAGGCCTAAATATTAGATACATGCCAGGTAAAAAAATAACATAGCCTCCACTTAATTCATTAATCGAGGATAACACTGATATTTCGGTATAAAAATTTAGAGTTAGTATTTTAAGAAAAGGTGTAAAACCTTTTATTAAAATACTAACTCTAACCTTCTAAACTCATAACCTAATCATTAAATACGAACTAGACTTAATTAACCTAAAGATGCACGGCCATTATCTTTTACCTTATTAAACCATTGAAAACCTCTAAGTAACCTTAAAAGCTACTTCTATAGTGCTTACCAGAAATAAATGCCTTCACCACATACAAAAAACTAACTTTATATCTTTTTCCTAAACATAATCTTTTTAAAACACTAGTACCCGTTTTTAACAATAAAAATAGAGATCTACTTAAAGGTATATAATACCTCAATTTTAAACCCAGTTCGTAACTCCTCTCAATACGTCTAAAACGAACCATCTTTATAGTTTCATTTTCTAACTTAGATAGCGCATGATCAAAACCAGTAATAAGTTTTACGCTCTTTGCTTGCCCACTTTTGTTCACTCTTAAACAAAAGGTCGTATCAACACCGTATAAATAAAAGCGCTCATCAAACACACTTTTATAATGTTGCTTTAATGCATTAACAACCTCTCTACCAATCACTAAACCGCTGCCGATAGTCATAATACGACTATCAGGCTTTATTTCAGTTAAAGAGGAATAGCGTTTTCGATCAATACTAGGATATTGTACTTTCCCATTACTTGTAATAATGGGTAAAGAAAGATGCTCTGGTTGGCTATTGGCTGAAGCACTAATAAACTCTTCACTTAATTCTGAATCATCATCGAGCAGAATATATTTTTTAGCTGGATTGGCTTTTATGAATCGGTTATATATTACAGCTAATGATTCATTTGAAACGGTTTCGATAACCTCTGTTTGGTAGCCTAAATGGCTGAGCTCAGGACATGCAGTAATATCTAATTTTTTAGGTCCATTATTCCATATAACGATTTTAGCCTTTGAATATTGAACTGTAGATTTCATTAAAGAGTTCAAAGTACTACTGTCTTTCATTTCTTTATTGTAAAGCAATACCAGAATGGCTGTCTCTAACATGTATTTCTCGGTAATTTGGTTAATGCATATTGCAATAATAGTCTATTATCATTCAATAATAGGCGGCTTCCGTACTATCTACTCTGTTACCTATTTACCAGGTATAAAATTCTATATATTAATTCTTAAACCAAACTCTATGCCCAATTATTTAAAACATTACTTGGTATAAGTTGAACGGTGAAACAAAGAAGAATTTAAACTAAATAAGTATTCTAGTATTACTCGCGATAAAACGATAACACAAAGACGCTATAGTAATGATTTATCAACAATGAGTAAAACAGAAAGGGAATTAAGGTGGAGTGATTGCCTCAAATTAACACAATCTAAGGCAATCACTAGTTAAAACAGCGATTTAAAGTTTACTTCCACGCTTTCCAAGCGTTGATTAAGCCATTGGTCGAGCAATCATGGCTTTCTACACAATCATCATTGCTTAATTCCGGTAAGATTTGTCCTGCTAGTTGCTTACCTAGCTCAACTCCCCACTGGTCGAAAGTGAAGATATTCCAGATAACGCCTTGAGTGAAAATCTTTTGCTCGTACATTGCAATCAGTTGTCCTAATGTCTTAGGGGTGATTTTTTTAACCAGGATAGAGTTTGTTGGTTTATTACCTTCAAACACTTTATACGGTACTAAATCAGCGACTTCTTCTGCCGATTTCCCGGCCGCTGCAAATTCAGATTCCACTTGCATTTTTGTCTTACCGAAAGCTAAGGCTTCAGTTTGAGCAAAGAAGTTAGATAATAACTTAGGATGATGGTCACCCGCTGGGTTATGACTGACGGCCGGCGCAATAAAATCACAAGGGATTAACTTAGTACCCTGATGCACTAATTGGTAGAAAGCATGTTGCCCGTTAGTACCTGGTTCGCCCCAAATAATAGGCCCTGTTTGGTAATCAACTGGGTCACCGTTACGGTCGGTGCATTTACCGTTAGATTCCATATTTCCTTGTTGGAAGTAAGCAGGGAAACGGTGCATATATTGATCATAAGGTAAAATAGCTTCAGACTCCGCGCCATAGAAGTTGTTGTACCAGATACCAATCACTGCCAATAATACTGGAATGTTGTCTTTAAAATCAGTCGTTGCAAAGTGCTGGTCCATTTCATGAGCACCGGCTAACAGCTCTTCGTAATTTTCAAAGCCTACTGTTAAGGCGATAGATAAACCAATCGCAGACCAAATCGAGTAACGTCCGCCAACCCAATCCCAGAACTGGAACATATTGGCAGTATCAATACCAAACTCAGTCACTGCAGCGGCATTTGTAGATAATGCAGCAAAGTGTTTCGCCACAAAGGCTTCATCTTGTGCAAAGTTTAAGAACCAGTCGCGAGCACTGTGTGCATTAGTCATGGTTTCTTGTGTAGTAAAGGTTTTAGAAGCGATCAAGAATAAAGTGGTTTCTGGGTCAACCTTAGTTAAGGTTTCAACAATATGTGTACCATCAACGTTAGAAACAAAGTGTGTTTCAATGCCTTCAACTTTATAGGGCCGAAGCGCTTCGGTTACCATATAAGGACCCAAGTCTGAACCTCCAATACCGATATTCACAACATCAGTAATACGCTTACCTGTGTAACCTAACCACTCACCTGAATGTACTTTTTCACAAAATGCTTTCATTTGAGCAAGCACTTCGTTGATTTTTGGCATTACATCTTCACCGTCAACGAATACTGGCGTATTACTGCGATTACGTAGCGCAGTATGTAATACAGCTCGTTGCTCTGTGATATTAATTTTCTCACCAGAGAACTGTGCCTTAATCGCACTTGATAAATCGACCTCTTCTGCAAGATCCAACAGACTGGCCAAAATCTCTTCTGTGATTAGGTTTTTAGAGAAATCTAATAAAAAGTCTTCATTAAACTGTCGAGAAAAGGTTTCAAAGCGCTGTGCATCTTCTGCAAACAGTTGTGAAATCTGCATCTCTGCATGGTCATCGAATAGCGTTTGTAGTGTTGACCAAGCTTTGGTCTGGGTTGGTTGAATATTTTTCAGCATAAGAGGTTCCCAAGTTTATGATATTAAAGCTTTTGCAGTTATTGCTCATTAACTATAAGTTATCAGAAATAACCACACACTGTTCATTAAATATTGATAAAAAAGGCAAAACAATGAGTTACAACAACTAATGTACCTTTAAAATAGGCATACTTAAATAACTCTTGTGAATAATTTAACGCTAAACCGTGTGTGATTGTGTTAATTATTAGCGCTGAATAATAGCCAATAACAGGGTGAGTTTTTGTAAGAAAGCGTAACATTAAAACAAGCAATGTAAGGGTCGACAATAAAGATCCAAATATCCTTTAAAAATTGGTATCATGCGATGATATCCAATTAAGCCAATATATTTATCAAAAGGTAAACAGATAAGATGCAAGAAAACCCAGATAATACTACTCACTTTGGTTTTAAAACCGTTGAAGAGGATAAGAAGGTAGAGCTCGTTGCCGATGTATTTCACTCTGTTGCCGCTAAATATGACATCATGAACGATGTGTTATCCATGGGTATTCATCGCATTTGGAAACGTTTTACGATTGATTGTTCAGGTGTACGCCAAGGTCAAAAAGTATTAGATCTTGCAGGTGGTACAGGCGATCTAACGGCCAAATTTTCACGTATTGTTGGCACAAAAGGCGAAGTGGTTTTAGCTGATATTAATGATTCAATGCTTAAAGTCGGCCGTACTAAGCTGCGCGATATGGGTATCGAAGGCAACGTCAGTTATGTGCAAGCTAATGCTGAAGAACTGCCCTTCCCTGATAACCATTTTGACCTGATCACTATCGCTTTTGGTTTACGTAACGTGACAGACAAAGATAAAGCATTAGCCTCTATTTACCGTGTATTAAAGCCAGGCGGTCGTTTATTAGTATTAGAGTTTTCAAAGCCAGTGTATACACCGGTTGAGAAGTTCTACGATTTTTACTCATTTAACATTTTACCTAAGCTAGGTAAATTAATCGCTAATGACAGTGAAAGTTACCAATATCTTGCTGAAAGTATTCGCATGCACCCAGACCAAGATACCTTGAAAGAGATGATGAATAATGTCGGCTTTGAAGGCACAGAATACTTTAACTTAAGCGCAGGTATTGTTGCCTTGCATCGCGGTTACAAATACTAAACAGCCTTTTACCACGAGAGATTAATATGCCATTAACCAATTTACTTTGCGGCTTACTAGAAACAGGCGTGAACCAACTACATCAATTAGATAGCAGTGCGGTAAGCAAACGTAAACAACTTAATGGCACCATCATTGCAGCGAGTTTAAAAGAGCTAAAGCTGCCACTGTACTTTATTATTTCAGAGCAACAGGTTGATGTGCTTAACAAGTTTGAAGGTGAGCCAGACTGCACCATCAAAGTGAGTTTCCAAGCGCTCAATAAACTACAAGACAACCGTCAATTAACGCAGTTGATTAAATCAGGTGAACTGGAAGTAGATGGCGATATTCAATTAGTGCAGCAGTTTGCAATGTTGTTGACCGACATGCAGATAGATTGGGAAGAACACCTATCGCAGAAAGTGGGTGATGTCATTGCACATAAATTCTTCCAGCACGCTAAAAAAGCAGTGCAAACCACACAAACTCAATATAAACGTATCGAAAAACAATCTTCTCTGTACTTAACAGAAGAGGTAAAAGTCGCACCGAGTGCATTAGAGGTGGCTTACTTTAGTGATCAAGTAAGTCGTTTAGAGAGTGATACAGAACAGTTATTAAACAAGATAAATAATAAGCTGGAAAAGCAGCTAAACGACCTATCACAAAGCAAGGTATTAGCTGACAAAAAATGATAAAGATTAAAGAGCTCTCACGTTTATACCAGATACAAAAAACCTTCATAGAATATGGCTTAATTGAACTAGTGCCTAAAGCACAAAGGCCTAAAAGCTATTGGATACTACGCCTGTGTTTATTCTGGTTACGCAACCAACATGCGCATTTAAGCTTACCTGAACGATTACGTTTAAGCCTACAATCACTAGGCCCTATTTATATCAAGCTTGGGCAAATGCTATCAACACGCCGAGATCTGCTAGCCCCCATTTATGCTGATCAGCTTGCTCATCTACAAGACAATGTCCCCGCCTTCTCAGGTGACCTTGCGATTAAACAGATAGAAAAATCTTTCCAACGCCCTATCGATTCACTCTTTGATGATTTTGATAAAGTGGCATTAGCATCCGCCTCTATCGCACAGGTTCATACAGCCACGTTAAAAGAAGATGGCAGAGAAGTTGTCATTAAGGTAACTCGGCCCGGTATCGAAAAAACCATTTCAGCTGACTTACAATTAATGAAATGGTTTGCAGGACTACTACAACGCTTTCTAAAAGATGCTAAAAGATTACGCCCAGTTGAAGTGATCCGCGAATATGAAAAAACCATCGTCGATGAATTAGATTTAATGCGTGAAGGCGCCAATGCGATTCAATTACGTCGCAATTTTTTAAACTCTAAACTGTTATATGTCCCTGAAATATACTCAGACTACTGCACTAAAGATGCGCTAGTGATGGAGCGTATTTACGGGATTCCTGTGTCAGATATTGATGCGTTAAAAGCACAAAACACTAACTTAAAGCTGCTAGCTGAACGTGGAGTTGAAGCTTTTTTCACTCAAGTATTCAGAGACAGTTTCTTCCATGCAGATATGCACCCTGGGAATGTTTTTGTTTCCTATGAGCACCCCGAAGATCCACTGTGGATTGGTATTGATTGCGGCATAGTAGGTACATTAACCAATGAAGATAAACGTTATTTAGCGGAAAATTTCTTAGCTTTTTTCAACCGAGATTACCGCCAAGTTGCGCAACTGCATATTGATTCTGAATGGGTGCCTTCTGATACCCCTGTTGAAGAGTTTGAATTTGCTATTCGCGCCGTATGCGAGCCCATTTTCGAAAAACCATTATCAGAAATCTCTTTTGCTCAAGTCTTAATTAATCTGTTCAACACAGCGCGTCGCTTTAATATGCAGGTACAGCCGCAACTCGTACTGCTGCAAAAAACGTTGTTATATATAGAGGGACTAGGGCGTCAATTATACCCGCAACTGGATTTATGGGACACCGCAAAACCTTTCTTAGAGAATTGGATGCGAGAGCAAGTGAGTCCTAAAACCTTAGTCAATAAATTAAAACTAAAAGCACCATTTTGGTTAGAAAAGTTACCTGATATTCCAGAGCTGGTTTACCATAATTTAGCGCAAACCAAACAGGTGCAAAAACAACAGAAATTGCTCATGCAGCGCTTAAATGAACAACAAAGCCGCAATAGTAAAAACCAAGTGATAACAGCCTTAGCTGTTACTTTGAGTATTATCTCAGCGCTAGTATATTTACAAGATGATGGAAAAATTAACTTGTATTTGACCGTACCCGCAGTAATATCATGGGTACTTGCTTGGCGATTTAATAACAAATTGTGACAACTGTAGTAAAAAGTTCATATTAATAGTTTATTGTTGACCAGTTAACTTACAACATTATTTATATAGGGAAAAAATTATGGGCGGTATCGGAATTTGGCAGTTAGTTATCATTGCTGTAATTGTTGTTCTTTTATTTGGGACTAAAAAGTTACGCGGTATTGGCGGTGACTTAGGTGGCGCAATTAAAGGCTTTAAAAAAGCAGTGAAAGATGAAGATAGCAGTGCTGTAAACTCAGACAAAAAAGCGCCAGAAAGTCTGAAGGCTGAAAAAAGCGAACAAAAAGACTAATATCCTCAGACTCATTAAGCCATCTATTTGACTAAGCCGTATCAAGTATAATGTAGAGAACTTATTGAGTTTCATCGGCATAACTTTTGAAGACCATCTCCTACCGAGCTTAACTTTAACGTATAAGTGCCAGGTAGGTTTTAGTAAAAGGCACATTATTTAATGTTTGATATTGGCTTCTGGGAGATCGTATTGATCTCTGTGATTGGACTAGTTGTGTTAGGCCCACAACGGTTACCTATTGCAATTCGTACTGTTGTAAAGTGGGTTAATACTGCCAAAAATATGGCAAACTCAGTTAAAAATGAGATATCTCAAGAGCTTGAATTACATGAAATGAATGAGAATATGCTCAAAAAAAGTAAACAAGAGCTAGAGCAGTTAAATCCTAATTTGAAAGCCTCAATTGATGAAATGAAACAAGATGTTGAACAGCTTACACAGCCATATAAAAACAATGTTGATGACATTATTAAGTCAGTAAAAGAAACACCAACACAATCAATAACAAACGATTCAACACCAGAAAAATCATCTGCGCAGGACAAATAACCCATGAGCGAGTCGATGTCAGATCAAGAGCAACACAGCTTGCCGCTAATCACCCACCTTTTAGAATTAAGAGATAGAATCCTAAAAATCGTAGTAATTGTCCTCGTCCTATTTTTAGGGCTAGTGTATTTCTCCAATGATATTTACCAATATATTGCGGTTCCGCTTACCAGCCAATTACCAGAAGGCTCAAGCATGATCGCAACGGGTGTTGCCACTCCCTTTTTTACACCAATAAAGTTAACCATTGTCTTGTCTATCTTAATTGCCATTCCAGCTATTTTGTATCAAGTCTGGGCTTTTGTTGCACCAGGCTTATACCAACATGAACGTAAATTAGTCATGCCATTGGTCGCTAGTAGTGCATTTCTATTCTACCTCGGCATGGTGTTTTCTTATTATGTGGTTTTCCCGCTGGTGTTTTCATTCTTTACCAGTACCGCGCCTGAAGGAGTGACCATAGCGACCGATATCAGTAGCTATCTAGACTTTGTCTTAAAACTGTTTTTTGCCTTTGGCTTAGCCTTTGAAATACCCGTTGCAACATTATTACTGTGCTGGACAGGTGCAACGACTCCTGATTCATTAAGAGCAAAGCGCCCTTATATTGTTGTGGCTGCATTTATTTTTGGCATGTTATTAACACCACCTGATGTGATCTCACAAACCTTATTGGCAGTACCTATGCTGATTTTATTTGAAGTCGGTTTACTGTTTGCACGTTTTTATGTGAAAAAGCCTGAGCAGGAAGAACAAGAAAATAATATAGATAAAGCGTCGTAAGTTATGATTGATATTGGCGTTAATTTAACCAACTCACGTTTTGATAAAGATTTACCTAACGTACTCGACCAAGCTAAACAAGCTGGGTTAACTAAACTGATTGTCACTGGTACTAATATCGCTGAAAGTGAGCAAGCACTTACTTTAGCAAAGTCATATCCAGAGTTTCTATACAGCACAGCTGGCATCCACCCTCATGATGCAAGCAGTATGGATCAACAAGCAATAACAAAACTGCGAGAATTGCTTCAACAACCACAAGTAAAGGCAGTCGGCGAATGCGGATTAGACTTCAATCGCAACTACTCCACACCGCTCGAGCAAGAAACAGCCTTTGTACAACAACTAGAATTAGCCGTTGAATATCAATTACCTGTGTTTATGCATGAACGAGATGCCAGTGAACGATTTATTGAGTTAGTCACTCCTTACATCAAACAACTATCTAATGCTGTTGTTCATTGTTTCACAGGAACACAAGCTGAACTTGAACAATATTTAGCACTGGACTTACACATTGGTATTACAGGTTGGATTTGCGATGAACGCAGAGGTCAGCACCTGTTGGATATCGTTAACATGATCCCTGATGACCGTTTAATGATCGAGACAGATAGCCCTTATTTATTACCGCGTTCAATGCGACCTAAACCAAAATCGAGTCGTAACGAACCTAAATACTTACCTTATATTGCAAAAACCATTGCCGATGCAAGACAACAAGATTTACAATCATTACTAAGCAACACGCAACACACAAGTAACGCATTTTTTAATTTAACTCCTTAAATACCTAGCGTACTAAGTTAAGTTTAACCTGTTCACTTAGTACACTAGGTATATCCTCATTAATCACATTGGAGCCATTATGACTGTTTCTCAATCTTTTCCCGCTCGCCGTCTACGCCGTTTACGTAAGCATGATTTCTCACGTCGCCTAGTTCAAGAAAATGAATTATCAGTAAACGATTTAATCTACCCAATGTTTGTCATTGAAGGTACTAACTGTCGTGAAGCGATTCCTTCAATGCCTGGAATTGAACGTTTATCATTAGATTTATTAGCAATTGAAGTAAAAGAACTTGAAGCATTAGGTATTCCTGCAGTTGCTATCTTCCCAGTGACCCCTAGTGACATTAAAACGGAAATGGCAGAAGAAGCTTATAATGAAAATGGCTTAGCGCAACGTGCTGTACAATGTATTAAAGCAGCCGCACCTGATCTAGGGGTGATCACTGATGTTGCATTAGACCCTTTCACCACACATGGTCAAGATGGCATTATCGATAGTGAAGGTTATGTGTTAAACGACATTACTACAGAAATATTAGTTAAACAGGCCCTTTCGCACGCACAAGCAGGTGCTGATATTGTTGCACCTTCTGACATGATGGACGGCCGTATTGGCGCTATTCGTGAAGCATTAGAGAACGCAGGCTTTATTAATACACAAATCATGGCCTACAGTGCTAAATATGCATCAACTTACTACGGCCCTTTCCGCGATGCAGTAGGCAGTGCAGGTAACTTAAAAGGCGCGAATAAATTCACTTACCAAATGGATCCAGCAAATAGCGACGAAGCAATTCATGAAGTTGCCTTAGATATTCAAGAAGGTGCGGACATGGTAATGGTAAAACCGGGTATGCCTTACCTAGATATCGTACGCCGTGTTAAACATGAATTACAAGTGCCTACCTTTGCTTACCAGGTAAGCGGTGAATATGCGATGCATAAAGCAGCTATTGATAATGGTTGGTTAAAAGAGAAAGAGTGTGTTTTAGAGTCACTATTATGCTTTAAACGTGCGGGTGCCAACGGCATTTTGACCTACTTTGCTAAGCAAGTAGCGATCTGGTTGAAAGAACAAAAGTAACCGCATTATCGCAGGTAAAAGCAAGGATTAAACTTTTACCTGTCCTCCCTCTCCCCTCATTCAAAAAGCAAAGTCCCACCATATTAGAAATTAACCATTCTTTGCCTTTAAAACCCTTTTAATTGTTTTTATATTGCAATGTTTGCCGTGGCGTCTCACCGAATAAGCGTTTATAACTCTGGCAAAACTGCCCTAAATGAAAAAATCCATAATTAAATGCAACATCAGCAATAGTAAGAAACTCTTCACTACTTTGTAGCATTCGCCTAGCCTGATTAAGCCTAATCACTTGAATATATTGTTTAGGCGATATGCCATAGCATTGAGCAAAAGTATACTGCAATGTCCGACGACTAACATGTACTGCCGAGCATATTTCACTCATCGTAACAGGCGACTTCAAACGAGACTCAGTTAAATACTCTTGTACCCTAGCCATGATACGTTGCCGTTGAGGTGAAGTTACATGAGCAAATGACGTTCGCTGCGCCTTAGTCAGTAATGCTAAGATAGCATCATGAAGAATCGACTCATGGGTAATACTACTCCAATGATTACCTTTCGGTGCCAATAATAAAGACAGATATTGTCGAAATTTATGTAACTCATCTACCGCAATATTATCCAACCATAACCCATCACTGTTACTGTCATACACCTCCTCTTTTGTTTGCTCAGTCAATCCTGAAAAAAAACTAGGATGTAAAACTAGCCCATAAATAGAAAAGTGGTCAGGCGTTAATAGTTCAAAATCTTGCCCACCTGAGCGACATAGAAATTGGTTAAACGTTGTCGGCTCATTATTGATACGACAACTTTTATCATTGGCGCTAAAACCTAACCACAGTCCACCATCTTCTATACGACATTGTTGTCTCAAGCTATGACTTGTGTCCTCACGAAATGCATGAATATGTGGAAAGTGCAGCTCATTAATGGCTCCAATAAAATGTCCTTGGCTGAGTTGATCAAACTCCTGCTGCCAGTTAACTAAGTTTGCTGCCTGATGATTGCATCATATGAGTGAATACTGCTCATCATTAGTGCATTATTTTTTAAGGTCAGTTCATCCATTTACATTCCCTTGTTTTATATCATGAACCAATATAGTGCTTAATTTTTCTATCTAATTGTTAAATAAAGCCTTTTCTGTTTGCCGATTTTTGATATTGGTTAGGTACGAATATCGCTATTGATTAATAGATTAATAAATAACAGTTGATCTTAAATCAGCAAAAAACGAACCAATTCGCATAAGGACAACAGATGCCTGGTTTTATTCTCTTTTATATTAAATATGTCGACAAATTTAACTACTTCGTTGGCCGCATCGCTATGTATGGGATCTTTATTATGGTTTCTATACTTTTGTGGTCTTCAATCTCTAAAACTTTTTTTATGCCCTCACTGTGGACACTTGAATCAGCACAATTTGCAATGGCTGCTTATTATATTCTCGGTGGTGCCTACGCAATTCAACTAAAAGCAAACGTACGCATGGACTTGTTTTATGGCAACTGGTCAATAAAAAAACGTGCTTGGATGGATATATTTACCGCTTTTTTCCTGATTTTTTTCTTGTTTGTGCTGCTATATGGCGGCTTAGAAAGCCTGCTTTATTCATTTGAATATGGACAACGCACCAGTTCAGCTTGGCGACCACTTATATGGCCAATCAAAGCGGTTATGTGCGTAGGTTTTATCATGATGATCTTACAAGCTATTTCAGAATTTTTTAAAGATATTGCGGTTATCCGAGGAGTAGAAATTAAATGAGTTATGAAATGATCGCAATCGCGATGTTTGCCTCGATGGCATTATTGATGGCAACCGGCCAACGAGTATTTGCAGCAATCGGTGCAGTCGCCTCAATTGCTGCAATTATGTTATGGGGTACTGGCGGAGCAGAAATCCCTTTTACAGCTGCAATGAAAGTAATGAACTGGTACCCAATGCTGACGTTACCTATGTTTATTTTCATGGGCTATGTACTGTCAGAGTCAAAGATTGCTGATGATCTCTATAAAATGTTCCATGTCTGGATGGGCCCTATGCCCGGGGGGCTAGCGATAGGCACTATAGGTCTAATGGTGCTTGTCTCGGCAATGAATGGGCTATCAGTCGCTGGGATGGCTATCGGGGCGACCATTGCATTACCGGAATTATTAAAACGCGGTTATAACAAAAAAATGGTAACTGGGGTTATTCAAGCGGGCTCTTCCCTTGGTATTTTAGTCCCACCTTCAGTGGTACTGGTTCTTTATGCAATGATTGCGCGCCAGCCTGTCGGACAACTATGGTTAGCAGGGGTTATCCCGGGGCTAATTATGGCAGCTCTTTTTATTCTTTATATCGTCATTTGCTGTCGTATTAACCCTTCTTGGGGCCCTGCACTCGATAAAGAAGAACGAGATATTCCTCGAGCAGAAAAGTTACGTCTACTAAGATCCGGGCTATTACCGCTTGGCATTTTTGCAGTGATGATGGTGCCTTTTGTCAATGGTTGGACGAGCCTAGTAGAAAGCTCTGCAATCGGTGCAATGGCGGCATTCTCCGCAGCTGTTTTTAAAAAACGTATGACTAAAGTTGTTTTCGAGAATTCTATTCGTAATACATTGGCTATCTCTTGCATGTTTATGTGGATAATTCTCGCTGCGCTAGGGTTTGGTGCCATCTTCGATGGTCTTGGAGCTGTTAAAGCGATTGCTGATCTATTTACTGAGCAATTAGGACTTAGCCCGTGGGCAATACTGATCTTAATGCAGTTATCTTTTCTAGTGATGGGCACGTTTCTCGATGATACTGCGATGTTGGTTATTGTCGCACCGCTATTTGTTCCTTTAGTACATGCGCTTGGATTTGACCTAATCTGGTACGGCGTGTTGTACACCATCACCTGTCAGATTGCTTACATGACACCACCCTTTGGCTATAACCTATTTTTAATGAAAGCCATGGCTCCACCTGAGATTTCTTTACGAGACATCTACGGCTCAATCGGACCTTTTGTTGGCATTATGATACTCGCACTTATTCTTATCATGGTCTTCCCACAACTTGCTTTGTGGTTGCCAAATTACGTTTACGGATAACAGAACCATCAGTATTTCTATTTAAAAACATTATTTACTTCGGATGAAAATAATCCGTTACCAATTAATTAACAGGAGAAATTTTATGAATTCAAGACGTAAGTTTTTAACCACAGCAGCAGCACTGACAGCCGGTACTGTATTAGCGCCAGCAAAAACCTTTGCTGCATCGCCTAAAATTAAATGGCGTATGCAAACTTATGCTGGTCCTGCACTTGCTGAGCACGTAGTTAAACCAGCGATAGAAGCATTTAACCGTATTGCTGGCGAAGAGATGCAAATTGAACTTTATTTTGCAGATCAACTAGTACCAACTGGGGAGTTATTCCGTGCATTACAAAAAGGGATTATTGATGCTGTTCAGTCAGATGATGATTCAATGGCTTCTCCGACAGAAGTAACAACATTTGGTGGTTACTTCCCTTTTGGTAGCCGCTATTCACTGGATGTGCCTGTTTTATTTAACCAGTATGGTCTAGATAAAATCTGGAAAGAAGAATACGCAAAATTTGGCATTAAACATATCTCAGCGGGTGCATGGGATCCGTGTCATTTCGCCACTAAAAAGCCAATTAATAGCCTAGCAGATTTAAAAGGGTTGAGAGTATTCACCTTCCCTACTGCTGGTCGTTTCATGTCTAAATATGGCGTCGTGCCAGTATCTATTCCATGGGAAGATGTAGAAGTAGCACTACAGACAGGCGAGCTTGATGGTATCGCATGGTCTGGTATTACCGAAGATTACACTGTAGGTTGGTCTAAAGTAACGGATTACTTCCTAACAAATAATATTTCTGGAGCATGGATTGGACACTTCTTTGCCAATATGGATCGTTACAACGAATTGCCAGAACACCTTAAAGAGTTACTAGCCTTGTGTATGGAAACGTCACATTACTATCGTCAATGGTGGTATTGGGGTGGTGAAGCACAATTACGTGTTAATGGCCCAGATATGAAATTAACTACGATTCCAGATGAAGAGTGGGCACAAGTTGAATCTGATGCACGTGATTTCTGGGATGAGATTGCTAAAGAATCGCCAACAAAAGCCAAAATTGTTGAAATATTCAAACAATACAATGCGGATATGGAAAAAGCAGGTAGACCTTACCGTTATAGTTAAACAGAAGAAACTAAAATGCCGCATCTAATGCGGCATTTTTTTATTTTGATATGTAGGTTATTTAATTAACTCTATACGTTCTACATCAATTTTAGTTTCCGTCCATTCTTTATCTATTTCACCAGTAATACGAATATTATCTTCAGGCGTTACTGTAATATGGCGAAAGTCTTCATCTTCAATTTCTACCATAACTACGCCACTTTGGTCTTTAAATAGGTAATGTTCTTCAGTCGTTTGCTTCACTAATGAACCTTGTAAAGCCACTTTACTATCGTCCGCTAATTCAAGCGCCTCTTTAGCGCTGATGGTTTGGATAGAGGTCGCGCCCGGACCAACGAATGCAGCCTGTGCATTAATAGAAAATAGGCTGGCGAACAGTACTGCCATTAGACCTTTAAGCATAAAGTTAGCATTAATCATATCGTTCCTCATTTAGTAGAAATAAAAATAGCGTTAGCATTTAGTGTTAAACCATAAATGAATAACGCTCTCATTATTTACGACTAGACAAGCATTAATTCGTTCACAATAACTTTGATAGCAGTTTAACCAATTAATAAATCAGTCTCGATAGGATGAAACTCAGTACAAGCATCAATTAAGGCTTTAGCTGATAATTTAGGGACTCCATAAGCTTCGGTGGTCACAGCGAATTTGCTTTTTACTTTATCTAATAAAATAGCAAAGTCACCGTCTCCCGTAAGTAGAATAACCGTATCTACTTCAGCTGCTAGCTCCATTACATCAATAGTAATGCCTACATCCCAATCGCCTTTTGCGGTGCCATCGCTGCGCTGAATGAAAGGTTTTAAACGTACTTCAAAGCCTACATGCCTTAACATCTCTTGGAATTTTTGTTGCTGATTATCTCCACGCTCAATGGCATAAGCGTAAGCACAAACAATTTCACCTTGTGCGCTAATTTGTTGCCATAGTTTTCGATAGTTAAATTGCTTTCCATACGCTTGGCGAGTGGTGTAATAGATGTTTTGAACATCTGCAAAAATAGCAATTTTTTTCATTAAGAATGACCTTTTACTTTGATGGTTAACGTTTACTGATATAAATATGAGTTAAACGGGTACCAAAACAGCTGCGCTTCAAACACACGCTTAGCAACCGCCAGTGATACACATACTAAAAGAGTAGATAAACAGACCCAATCCTTTCCCATTAATAGCTTTAAGCGATACCAAGTACGTGACTTATGTCATCTAAAACCACGTGTAGTAGCTGGTCTATATTCGGTGTGGTCTTTTTATCATGACTAACTCAGCATTATTATTAGCTGAGTTTTTTGAATTTATTGCTATGCATTAAAGCGAAAGCAATCCGTAGTATGGTCATTAAGCAAACCAACAGACTGCATAAAAGCGTAGGTAGTCGTCGGGCCTAAAAATTTAAAACCTTTTTTCTTCATATCTTTACTGATTAGAGTCGATAGCTCAGTTGATGTAGGCACTTCTTCTTTTGATTGCCAATTTCCAACAAGGGTTTTGTTATCCGTAAACTGCCAAATGTAGTCAGAAAAGCTGCTATGTTCTTTTTGCACATTTAAAATACATTGCGCGTTATTAATGATCGCGGATATTTTTGCACGATGTCGAACGATGCCTGCATCCAACAATAGATCTTCAATTTTTTCATCATCAAATGCAGCCACACTTTTAAGATCAAACTGATTAAACGCAGCACGATAACCTTCGCGTTTATTTAAGATGGTATGCCAACTTAACCCCGACTGACAAAGCTCTAAAGACAGTGCTTCAAAGAGTTTTGTATCATCATAAACAGGTACGCCCCATTCCGTATCATGGTAAGCCTCTTCAAGTTTGGTTTTTAAAGCCCACTGGCATTTTTTGATGTCGTTCATTGATAATGGTGACCTGTTGAGTGTGTAGAGTTAATTTTGTTTACATACAGTAATGAAAAGGATGAGGTTTAGCTAGTTGTTGTTTTGATTTTTACTTTGAAGTTGTAGCTCGTCTGCACTCGTCGAGTCTGTTGAATATTTATTTACAGAGGTTTCGCCCTATCGGCGACTTTACTTTCTCTAAACCAGTAGTGAACCCATAAAGATAGTTTGCACCGAATCGCCTTACTTGACGTTTAGCTCGTCTACGCTCGTCGGATCATTTAGATGTTGTAAGCAGAGTTTTCGCCCTGTCGGCGAGTTCATTTTCTTTATACGAACAAAGAAAACAGAACCAAAAGAAAATCGCCCCAAATCGTTTTTTATCTGAATAAATAACAGCCTTCTTAACGCACCGCTCATACGCCACATCCCTGTGGCGAACTGAGCTAGTAACGGCATCCATGCCTTAACTTGCTAAAGTCAGTGATTGATTCAGAAAACTCTACGGGGAGATTGATGTAACCGCGTTGAGATGTGCTTTAATTACTTGAGAAAGATCACCGAGGAAATAAATATAGCCTCATTGAATAAAGTTTTGTTCCCTCCACCTTCCGATTTTAGATTTATCGCATAAGTATAGAATAAATAGACTTATTTACACTTCAATAGCTCATTCTTATTTCACATCGCTTTATCTATGCTAATTGAGTACACTTCATTTATAAAATGTGGAATTTAACAGCAGATCAAAAGAAACTGTTAAAATCTTTTATGGGGGTATGGCGCAATGAGCAATCGTGATTTATTTAAAGAATTAAACTCGACTCTTATTAAAGCAAAAGAGCATTAAGAAGGGGAACTAACCCTTAAAACGGATCAGGTAAATGATGTAAGTGAACTTGATATCACCTAATACAATATTAAATGTAAATCAGGTCTTTGGGCTTCCACAGGTAATTTAGCTAATGTTTTATCTAGGCATATTGTATAAGTTTGTCTTACAAGGCATTTAAACGATACAAAAACAGTGAGTTACTTTTTTATATATTATAACTCTCAATTTTATCTACTTAATACAGTGTTATAAACCCTGTAGTTTATGGAGAAATAATGAAGAAGGACAATATTGGTTCGTTTCTATTTTGGTTACACTCTTCTTGTTCAGTCACCTCAATGACTTTTTTTTTGGCCTTGATAAGTGCTAATGATCTAACAAAGGGTGCTACTGAAATCCAATTCGCAGCAATGTTTATGATGCTTAGCTTAGTTTTTAATTCATTCATAGCATTTTTTATAATGTCACTTAAACCAAGAAATAATTTTATTACTATTTGCCTAATCAGCCCAAAATTTGTAAAAATAGAAGTAACCGCAATAGCTTTTTTTGGTTTTGGTATAGTAATATTACTATCCCATTTTTCATATTTTCTATCTTTTGCATTTATAGCCGCAATTATTTTTATCTGCTGTTATTGCTACTCAACTCTTAAGCAACAAATATCTCTAGGATTTAAAAAACTCCAATCTGAAGTTGAAGGTATGTCAGCTAAAGAGAAAGAAAAGCTTTGGAGTAATATGTGGGAATAGATTTAAAACAAAGTATTGGATAGCTATTAACTGAAATTAACAATATCAAGCAGCTAATCAATAACAACACTGATCACGGCTGCGTTCTCCCGCCGTTGAGCTTTCCCAAATCATACATTGCTTTTAGCAAATCCAAACAGGATGTTTGGTTTAGGCTCGTTCTGGCCATGGATGGCCAGCAAGAGCCGGTGCGTTATAAAAGCAGTGTCTGATTTGGATTAGAAAGCGATTCGGTGTGCCTTTTTCTTTGGTTACTTTCTTTTGGGCAAGCAAAAGAAAGTAACTCGCTGACAGAGCGAAACCACAGTAAATAAATATCAAACAGACCCAACGAGCGCAGACGAGCCCTACCCTCAAAACACAAAACAAACAATAACCAAACCCCACGATCAAAAAAGCCCTTATCACCAATCAAGAAGATTGAATAATAAGGGCTTATTATTAGTCCTGATTACCTTCACATAAAGTAAAAGCTAACTTAACTACCTACAAAATTGTTACGTACACCACGTGGTTTTTTATTACCACCAGCACGGTTAGCTGGCTTAGCTACTTTAGGCTTTTTTATTTTCTTCTCGCGTGTATCTAACACAGAAGGTTGCAGTGGCTCCCCCGGTTCAAAACCAGGTTGAACGCGACGTGGCACAACCTTTTTAATGAAGCGTTCAATATCTTTCAATAACTTAAACTCTTCCTGACACACTAATGAAACAGCAAGACCTTCATTACCTGCACGCCCAGTACGACCGATACGGTGTACGTAATCTTCACTGACATGTGGTAAGTCGAAGTTGACTACGTTTGGTAATTGGTCAATATCAATACCACGCGCAGCGATATCGGTCGCCACTAGCACTTTAATTTGGCTTTCTTTAAATTGAGCTAAGGCTTTAGTACGTGCACCTTGACTCTTGTTGCCATGGATAGCAGCACTGCGAATACCACGCGCTTCTAAATTTTTAACGAGGCGGTTTGCACCATGTTTGGTTTTTACAAATACTAATACTTGTTGCCATTTGTTCTCTAAAATTAACTGACTTAGTAGCGCTGTTTTCTTAGTCTTATCCACTTCATACAACACCTGTTCAATCTTTTCTACTGTGGTGTTACGCGGCGTCACTGATATTTCAACCGGGTTATTTACTAACCCTTTTGCCAAGGCGCGAATATCATCGGAGAAAGTCGCTGAAAACAGTAGGTTTTGACGTTTAGGCGGTAAGGCTTTTAGTATCTTTTTGATGTCGTGAATAAAGCCCATATCCAACATTCGGTCTGCTTCATCTAGCACTAACACTTCTAACTGCTGAAAACGGATGGCATTTTGTTGGTAAAGGTCTAATAAACGCCCAGGTGTTGCGACTAAAATATCGACACCACGACGAAGGTTTTGCATTTGCGGGTTAATTTTTACCCCACCGTACACCACCATGCTACGTAATGGCATATTCTGACCGTATTTTTCTACGCTGGCTTGCACTTGTGCTGCTAGCTCACGGGTAGGCGTTAAAATCAATGCACGGACTTGATTCGGTTTAGCACGTTGGCCTTTTTCTAATTTAGTTAATAAAGGTAAGGTGAAACCTGCTGTTTTACCTGTACCGGTTTGTGCAGCAGCCATCACATCTTTTCCTGCGATAACGGCAGGAATAGCCTGTTCTTGGATTGGTGAGGGTTTTTCATAACCTTGTGCTTTTACTGCTTCTACTAACGATACGGGTAAACCTAGTGAATCAAAACTCATATAACATCTCATTAAAATACGGCATATGCCTTAAGGGGCGTAGCTTACCTTAAGCAGGCTTTGCACGCTATCGAAACCAACGCATAAAATTCATACAATTGAAAGGTGATTAACCTCACGGTATCTGTATAATACTCCTCTTTAAAAAAGCAATACTCAAACTATTTAGGAATAAGCCGTGTTAAGTACAAATAACATCACCATGCAATTTGGTGCAAAACCACTTTTTGAAAATATTTCAGTCAAGTTTGGTACTGGAAACCGCTACGGTTTAATCGGTGCGAACGGTTGTGGTAAATCAACCTTCATGAAGATCTTAACCGGTGATCTAGAGCCAAGTGCTGGTAACGTAACCAAAGATCCTAATGAACGTATTGCAAAGCTACATCAGGACCAGTTTGCCTTTGAAGAGCACACAGTACTAGATACAGTATTGATGGGCCACAAAGAGATGTGGGCAGTAATGAATGAGCGTAACCGTATCTACTCTTTACCAGAAATGAGTGAAGAAGATGGTATGAAAGTAGCTGATTTAGAAACTGAATTCGCAGAAATGGATGGTTACACAGCCGATTCACGCGCTGGAGAAATCCTATTAAGCGTTGGTATTCCATTAGAGCAACATTACGGACCAATGTCTGAAGTTGCTCCAGGTTGGAAACTACGTGTGTTACTAGCACAAGTACTTTTCTCAAACCCAGATATCATGTTACTTGATGAGCCAACCAATAACTTGGATATCGATACTATCCGTTGGTTAGAAACTGAATTAAATGCACGTCAATGTACTATGGTTATCATCTCGCATGACCGTCATTTCTTAAACTCAGTATGTACACACATGGCTGATATCGATTACGGTGAACTACGTTTATACCCAGGTAACTACGATGAATACATGACAGCAGCAACACAAGCGCGTGAACGTCTATTATCTGAGAATGCGAAGAAGAAAGCACAACTATCTGAATTACAAGAGTTCGTAAGTCGTTTCTCTGCAAATGCATCAAAAGCAAAACAAGCAACGTCTCGCGCTAAACAAATGGATAAAATCCAGTTAGATGAAGTAAAAGCATCTAGTCGTGTTAACCCTTACATTGTGTTTAAACAAGAGAAGAAACTGTTCCGTAACGCATTAGAAACCGTTGCCATGACAAAGAGCTTTGAAAACACTTTATTTAAAGACTTAAACCTAATGATCGAAGTAGGTGAACGTGTAGCTATCATTGGTCAAAATGGTGTAGGTAAAACAACACTATTACGTACTTTAATGGGCGAAATTGAGCTAACTTCAGGTGAGTACAAATGGTCTGAAAATGCACAGTTAGGTTACTACGCACAGGACCATTCATCTGATTTTGAAAAAGACCAAAATCTAATGGATTGGATGGGTCAATGG
>NZ_QOCB01000003.1:0-271 GCF_003318165.1 Psychromonas sp. B3M02 | reverse complement strand
TGGATTGGATGGGTCAATGGATGCAAGAAGGTGACGATGAGCAAGTGGTTCGTGGTACCTTAGGTCGCTTACTATTTGGCGCAAATGACATCACTAAATCAGTTAAAATCATCTCTGGTGGTGAGCAAGGTCGTATGCTGTTTGGTAAGTTAATGATGAACAAACCAAATATCTTACTAATGGATGAACCAACCAACCACTTGGATATGGAATCGATTGAATCATTAAACTTAGCCTTAGAAAACTACGAAGGTACTTTATTATTCGTCAG
>NZ_QOCB01000148.1 GCF_003318165.1 Psychromonas sp. B3M02 | reverse complement strand
TAAGCCGGTTAACCCTACATTTAAATGTTTAATCATTATAGTTTCCCGTGAGTTTGTGGCTAATACCAGTTCTAGTAAATATCAGATCTAAATTTTGCGCCGGAAAAATGGCTTAGTTTGAGGCGTAAGTTGATGTAAATGGTTGTTCCCTATACGAAACTTACAACGAAAAAATAAGTTGTTTTAACAAGTAAAATAGATCAGTTACTTACTATGATTGGTATAATACCAATGGCATTCAATAAGCGATCTCAACGTTGCGCAGGAAATTGGCTTAGTTCAAGGCGTCATTTAAGCCTTTCGACGATTAACTTGGTTAATAGTCTATCGGAGAATTAATTAAAAAATGTTAATTCTTGAATAGTTGCGCTATTTGCAAAATGACAACGAAGGACTCAGTTATTTTAACAAGTAAAATAGATCCGTTTCTTAGTGTGATTGGTATAAGCAGTATGATGGCTACAGAAGGCCAAAGTTGCTCAGGGTTAACAACTAGCAAGCCTTCTCGTTTCTGCGATTAGCGCTAACAGTAATTTGTTTTTACTTGATCATTTGCTTCATCATAAATATAGATTGAATTGCCTTTTATCTTTTTCGCCATTGCCTTCGCATGGGTTGTTAATACAGCAACATCATGATGGCTCTTGCAATAAGGAGGTGGAAGGCAAACACAGCCTATCGATAAGCTTAATAAAGGGTAAAATTGCTTGTTACCCGTTCTATCTTCCCCTGAAATTCCCCCTTTCTCAAGGTCCTCAGGTCGGTAACGGTAGCGTACCCAATCAGAAAACTTGTTTAAAATTTGTTCGCACTGTGTTTCCCAATCTGGAGATGAAGAGATAAGAATGAAGTCATCCCCACCTATATGCCCTATAAAGTCATCGGAACCATTACTTTTTGTTCTAAGAATATCAGCGAGACCAAGGATAATCTGATCGCCTTTTTCATAACCATAATAATCGTTGTAAGGTTTAAAATTATCTAAATCAATGTAGCACACAGTAAAAGGGGCTGATGTTGATAAAATGTAATCAAGTTTTTTACTGATTGGGACGTTACCGGGTAATAAGGTAAGCGGGTTTGCATAGCGAGCGTTATTAATTTGTAGGTTGGTTATCTCCTTTAATAAGTCGATGATTAACCCTATGCCTTTATATTTACCCTGTTTTACAATGATAAATTCTAATACTTTCTTGTTGTTAATCTTTTCGCTGATCATGACACTGGCTTGTTCAATGAGTAAGTCATCTTCTAACACAAGTACATCCTGGTCAATTAATCTGGATAATTCAAACTTATTGGAAAGGTCGTGCCCATATTTAGAGAATAGTAGATTGGTTAAGCTGCTTCTCCGTACGACACCTACTGGTTCATTACCCGCAATAATAGGGATACAGTCAACATCTGGAAATTGGTTAAATAGGTCGGTACAAACTTGCACATTAGATGCAATATCAATCGCTTGAAATGGTAATAAAAGATCGCCCACCGTGGCTGTTGAAACCGCACGGTTTTCCATTTGATTAAGTAGTTTTCTATCGTTAAAAAAATGAGAAGGGAGCTTAACAATAGGAGATTTCTCAGGATGGCTGAAATAATAACCTTGGCAGAATGGGGTGCCTATTTTTTCTATAAACTGAAACTCATCAGCTGTTTCTATCCCTTCAGCGATGACTTTACAATTAAGCTCTTCCGCAATGTTTTTAATAGAACGAACGAATTGTTGTTTTACTTTATCTGAGTCAATCTCACAAATAAAGTGACGATCAATTTTGACAAAATCGGGACGTAATTCATACCACATTCTTAAACCGGAGTAGCCAGAGCCTAAATCGTCCATAGCAATTTCAAACCCCATCTCCTTATAATGTTTTAGCGCATCTCTCACTAACTCATAATTTTCTAAAGGGCTGTGTTCGGTTAACTCTATCACCACTTGAGAGGGGGATAGGCCACTATTTTGTAACAGCTTTAGCGTCTCACCTGATTTGAAATTAGGCTCAAATAACGTTTCAGGGCTCGCGTTAAGAAATAATTTCCCAGGCAATTTGCTTTGTTTAAAGGCAGATATTGATAACTCGCGACATAATAGCTCTAAAGCAACTAAGCAACCTTGTTCTTTTGCTGCTTCAAATAAAGCGATGGGGGAATGGAAATGAGTGCCTACGGGCCCACGTGTTAACGCTTCGTAACCAAAGATATCTTGTTGCTGATTTTCGATAATAGGTTGAAATACAATAGATAAGTTTCTATCGTTAATAATTGATTCAATGGTTAAGGTATTTGTATTTGGCATCGTTTTATAGTCATTAGTTAAAGATTATTCACTTTAATTAAAGATTAATAAATTTACTGTTTGAACTTATGCCAATTTTACTAAGCGCTTTGTTAGCTTTTCACATGAAAATCACTCTTTAATAGCTGAGTTTTAACAAGTACTAACTATTTTAGTTGGTGTAATCAATTGACTGGTGTCGGTAAACTATAAAGTATTAAAGTGCATTTATTTCATTACACTACAAACAAAGTATGTCACTTTTATTACAGTGTCATCTATTTAAAATCAAGTGTTTATAGAGTGACTATAAACACAATGACAATAAAAGATGGGAATAGAAATGAAAGGGAGGACTACTTGTGTCTAAAAATTTTATTGAAAAGTGAAGCTATAATTGAAATAAAACTGACGGTTTCTGCATCTGCGGCACTTTCAACGCATTGTTGTTTCAGTTCTTTTTTATTGTTCGGGATGGACTTAACTAACGTCATTTCTTC
>NZ_QOCB01000050.1 GCF_003318165.1 Psychromonas sp. B3M02 | reverse complement strand
ATCCTAATTAACATTTAATATGCGACATATTCGTCGCATTAAATAAAAAGCTCACTTCGGTGAGTTTTTTTGTATATGATATTCGCTATATGATAGTCATATTGATGACATAACGGCTACCATCTTTACATAAAGGCATAATACCAATCATAGTAAGTAACTGATCTATTTTACTTGTTAAAACAACTTATTTTTTCGTTGTAAGTTTCGTATAGGGAACAACCATTTACATCAACTTACGCCTCAAACTAAGCCATTTTTCCGGCGCAAAATTTAGATCAGTTATTTAATACAATTGGTATAATCTATCAGAGAAGGAAGTTAACATTGAGCCAATTAAGCGTGAGTACCAAGGCAAGTAAACAGGGCGTATTTGCCATTTTATTTGCCTCATTACTGTGGGGCACAACAGGAACAGCTGCTTCCTACGCATCTACTATTAGCCCTTTAGCCATTGGATCTTTCACCATGGGGATTGGTGGATTATTGTTGGCTATTAACGGCGCTAAACATATTCGCTTAGACATGAAAAAGCTGAGCGAGTCTCGCTATACTTTATTGATTGGCGCCATTGCATTAGCTATTTATCCATTAGCTTTTTATAGTTCGATGCGGTTATCTGGTGTAGCTATCGGGACTGTGGTCTCAATTGCTAGTGCGCCGTTTTTTGTTGCGATTATTGAGCGCCTTTTTAGCAAAGAAAATAATATTGATGGCTATTGGTTAATTAGCTTGTTGATTGGGGCTATTGGTATTGCATTGTTAGCGACCTCAGAAACAGGTGTGTCGAGCAATGAGATTGAAGCAAGCAGTAAATATCTAGGTGTTGTATTAGGCTTGGTTGCTGGTTTCACCTATGCATTATATTCATGGGCGGCTAAAGCCTTAATCAATCGTGGCGTGAGCTCTAAATCCGCTGTTGGCAGTATATTTGGGTTAGGTGGCTTATTGTTAGTGCCGGTGTTTTTGTTAAACACTGATACTCATAGTATTTCGTCAGTCAATACCATCGTACTGTTTTATATTGCCATTATTCCCATGTTTATCGGTTACCTATGTTTTGGTTTTGGCTTAAAAACCATTCATGCTAGTAAAGCCACGTTATTAACCCTTTTTGAGCCTGCCGTTGCCGCCTTATTTGCGGTATTTATCGTTGGGGAATCAATTTCATTATTAGGTTGGTTTGGATTGTTTTTGATTATGGTCTGTTTGTTATTACAGTCATCGAGGCATTAACGTCCTTATTAAATTGCATTTGAATGTATAAAACTGAGCCATGCTGAGCTTTATACCTTATAAATAAGTAATTGTAAGGATGAGTTTAATTAGATTTTTCTAACAACACACATTGAATAAACTCCCAACGTATATCCACACCATAAATTAACATGTCTTCATCAAAGTCAAAGTCAGGATGATGCTGCACAACAAAAGTAGATGAGCCAAGGCATAAATAACTCGCAGAGCCTTTATTGTTATTTACTTGGTTCATTAAGAACGGGGCATCTTTAATAATATCATTGGTAGGGTTATCAGAAGTAAATTTACCAGTATTGATTCGTGTAATACCATCGCGATGTTGAGAAATACTATGCAGATTAGTCACCGCCATACAAGCAGCCAAAAGGGCATTGTTACCTTTTTCAGGACTAATAGCTGCATGTGCATTTTTACCTTTAAAGGATACTTTTAAACTTTGTAAACTTTGTAAACTTTGTAAACTAAGAAACGCAAGTCCGCATACCACTTTACGTATATCAATGATACCAATATGTAATGGAACGAGATAATCAAGTTGTTTGAAAATATCGAATTTTGAAAAAACTTCTCCTCCTGAAGGCCCTTCTTCAGAAGGTTGAAATACAAGAATAAATTCACCTGATAGTTGCTCTCGGTTTTCTGCTATTTGCTTAGTTAAAGCGAGACCAATAGCAGTATGGCTAGCATGACCACAAGCATGCATATTTGGGTTTTTCGATGTAAAGTTTTATGGTGGCAATACTCAACAGTGATTTGTGTTGTTAATTAACCATTATCGTTGAGTGAATATTTATTTTAATGCCTACGCTGAGTATGCTGTTCCGATTGAGGGGAAAAATTGTTCCGAAAACTTATTGCAGGAATTGCTTTATCAAAAAAAATTAGAAAGACTGTGCTCCTGAAGATGTTCAATAAGAGTAAAAAATATGAGTTTATGTGCTGAAGTTGCTATTTTTAAAGTCACCAAACACAATATCCCTGAGGTTATGCGTGTAAGTCTATTAATCTTTCAAGAGATTAACCGCCATGGTCAGTTGATTTCATCCTATGATATTTTGCAAAGTACTGCTCGTGAAGATGAAGTGTGTTGGCAACTGACTTGGACAAGTGAAGAAGCTGTAAAGCAAGCCGCTGAACTTTGGCATGACTTGCCAAGTCGTGAAGCATTAGAGGCTTTGGTGGGAGAAAAGCTTTATTACGGGCATTTCACTAGTATGCTGAAAGGGTTAACAGATAGTTCTGATACCTTGATGAAATTATAGGTTATCAGCCTCTAAAGCTTCGGCTATTCTCGCTTGTTTATTACTGTGGATCACCGCTGTTAATGCCACCGTTGAAGAAAGTAGCATGATCAATACAACGGGTTGTAAATAACCCATACTAATAAATGCTGCAAAAGCACTTACTATTGCGCCCATCGCACATTGGAAAGCCCCTAACACCGCAGAAGCTGTACCTGCATTCTTAGCAAAATACTTTAAGAAACACGCATTACAGTTTGCCATTATTCCTCCATTTGCACTGATCATAAGCATAAAACCTATTACGGTAAGGATTAAGTTATCAGGTGCAAACCAACTAGCCACTACTAATAAAATACCACCTGAAAATTGCATGGTTAAAAAGCACCTTGCTAATGTTGAAGGTTCAAAGCGATTTAATAGTAGGGTGTTGAGTCGGTTAATGAAGATTAATCCACCAATGTTTAATGCAAAAAGCTGAGTAAAAGTGGTGGTGCTAACGTTATAAATAGATAAATAGATCATGGCTGAATTAGCTACAAAGCTCATCATCACCGCGAAGGCAAAAGCTTGAGCTATCATATAACCTATGCCTTGCTTGTGTTTAAATACTTCAATAAACTTTATACCTTTGTTACGTTCAATGGTGATTGCTAATAGTTTTTTTTGCTTCTTAGATTGATGAGGAACAAACATTTTAGCCATTAACATGGCCACACATGAGAACCCAGCAGTAAAGTAGAAAATCCAGTGCCAAGGCTGTAATGAAAGAATTAAATTACCTATGGTTGGCGCAATAGAAGGGGCGATCATCATAATCAATGAGACTAAGGCAAATAACTTGGCCGCTTCTTTTCCATCGGCATTATCACGAATCGTAGCTGGTACGCCAACAATGGCGATACCACCGCCAATGGCTTGCATTAAACGCCACCCCCACAACCAACCAATATGATGGCTGGTGGTGAGTAGTAGGCTTGCCGATGCAAAGATACTTAAGCCTAGTAACATGATTGGCAAACGGCCATGTTTGTCTGAAAGGGGGCCGCCAATTAATTGGCCGATGGCTAATCCTAAAATATATAAACTGACTGTTACCGATAGTAATGAAATATCCACTTGCATCTCATTAGCGATTAATGGAATAGCCGGCAAGTAACTGTCGATAGCAAAAGGGGAGATAGCATAGATAGATGACAATGTAATAATTAATCGTTTACTGACTTTATTAGGCTGTGCTGTTGTCATCTTGACCTCTAATTTATATTTTCAGAGGATGATAAGGGGCTTTTAGATGGCAGGCAAGGTTTGTTGTATAAAGATCAGAAATTTATCAAATAATTAAACCTAAAAGTAAGTGAATTCAATAATATAATATTTATATTCCATCGTAATTAGGAGCTTAAACTGAGCGATAAATCTGATTCAAACAGGTTGAATAAATTAGGTTTAAACATTTTTTGTTGATGTAAAATAATCAGGTAACTACAAAACTTAGGTAACTATGATATAAATGACTATTCACTTAGTTTTCGGTCACTTAGTTTTCGGGTTTATATATGTATTCTACTTTGCAGCAATATTTTGGTTTCGATCAGTTTAGACTTGGACAAGAGCCTGTCATTCAAGCTTTGATAGAGGGGCATAGCGCTGCAGCTATTTTTCCTACGGGCTCAGGCAAAAGCCTGTGTTATCAATTGCCCGCATTACATTTACCGCATTTAACCTTAGTTGTTTCTCCTTTGTTAGCCTTGATTCAAGATCAATTAGATTTTTTACAAAGCAAAGGGATTCAAGCAGCGAGCATACAGTCGATGCAAACTGCCGCAGAAGCTGCTGACGTTTATAAACGCGTTAGTGAAGGTCAGATAAAGATTTTGTTTATCTCTGTGGAACGTCTGAACAGTGAACGTTTCAGAACGTTTTTACAGAAGGTGCCTATCTCATTAATGGTGGTTGATGAAGCGCATTGTATTAGTGAGTGGGGGCATAACTTTAGACCTGATTACTTAAAACTAGCTACGTACAGAGAGCAGTTCTCCATTAAACAAGTGTTATTACTGACAGCGACGGCCACCGATAAAGTGATCCAGGATATGGCCCATAAATTTCGTATTAATCCTGAACATATTACTTTAACGGGGTCCTACCGTTCGAATTTAAATCTGTCTGTGTTAGGTGTTGATGAGCAGAATAAATTGCCTTCATTAATACCTTGGTTACATAACAAATCAGGGCAGGCGGGTGTTATTTACGTTACTTTGCAAAAAACCGCTGAGCAAGTCGCTAATGCGTTAAGTGACGCTGGTATAAAGGCAACCGCTTATCATGCGGGGTTAGGCAATGAACAAAGGCAACACATTCAACAGCAATTTATGAGTGGTCAGCTACCGTTAATTGTCGCTACTATTGCCTTTGGAATGGGCATTGATAAAAGCGATATTCGCTTCGTGGTGCATTATGATTTACCTAAGTCGATTGAAAACTATGCGCAGGAGATTGGGCGTACAGGACGTGATGGTAAAACAGCAGAGTGTCTAGTATTAGCTAATAAAAATAACCTTAATGTATTAGAAAACTTTGTTCATGCAGATACCCCAGAAGCCAGTGCGGTAGCGTTTATTATTGCAGAGATAAACAAAACTGTATCGCAATGGGAAGTGGTGATGAACAGTTTATCCACTCAATCCAATATTCGTTTATTAGCATTAAAAACATTATTGGTTTATCTCGAATTAGAAGGTGTGATCGAGCCTGCTTATAGCTTTTACGCGGAATACAAATATAAACTATTAGTGCCCGAGGTGGAGTTAGTGGGGCGTTTTCACGGAGAACGGGCTCAGTTTGTACAAACTATTTTAGCTACATCGGATAAAGCACGTACCTGGCATTCATTAAATTTAGAGCGGTTACAATCTAAGGTACAATGTGAGCGAAGTAGAGTATTAACCGCTTTAGACTATCTTGATCAACAAGGGCTCATTGAACTGCAAACAAAACAGATGACCCAGGTTTATAAAGTTGATAAAACTAATATTACAAGAGAGTTAGGTGAGCAGTTAATCAATCGATTTTTACAAAAAGAGCAGAGTGAGATTCAACGTATCCATCACCTGTTAGACTTTTTTGCGAGTGATGCCTGTTTAAATTGGCAATTAGCCTATTATTTTTCTGATCATCGTTTACAAACTCATTGTGGTCATTGCTCTGTCTGTGCAGGGCAACCTGCTGTAATGCCACCGGTACCGGATTTACCACCATTACAGGAGTATGACCGAGTACAGCTAACTCAGCCGATTGCAGCTAAGTTAGGTGAACACGATAGCTATATATTAAGAGCACGGTTTTTCTGTGGATTAACCACGCCAATATTTACCCGCTTAAAAGTGCGTCAATTAACGGGTTTTGCTCAGTTCGAAAACTATCGATTTGCAGATGTGCTGGAATGGGTAAGGGCTGATAATACATAACAGCGAGACTTTTAATGAATGACTATTTTTACCTAATACGAGAGGAATTTATATGTACAAACTGATTGCCCTAGATATTGATGGCACATTAATGACACCGGACAAGAAAATTACCACTGAAAATAAAGCGGCTATCGATGCCGCTCGCGCTATAGGTGTGCGTGTTGTATTAGTTTCTGGACGTCCAACGAGTGGTATGAGGGGGGCATTAGAAGAGTTAGGCATGACGAGCAATGATGATTATGTATTAAGCTTTAATGCTTCTGTCGTGCAACAGGTAAAAAGTGGTGAGATTATTCGTAGCCAAATTTTAACCGGTAAAGATGCCAAACAAGTTGCTAAATTAGCCGATTTGATGGGGCTAAACGTGCATGCCTTTTGTGCTAAACGAGGTTTGGTCACACCAGCACATAATGAATATACCGATTTAGAGTCTCGTACTAATGGTGAATTAATTACCTTATTTGATTTTAATGAATTCGCCGATGACGACGCTATTCTAAAAGTGATGATCATTGATCAACCAGAAAAATTATCAGCGGCGATTGAGAAGTTACCTGCTGAACTATACGAGCAGTTTACTATTTTAAAAAGCGCACCTTTCTTTTTAGAGTTTTTGAACAAAGAGAGTAATAAAGGGATTGGTGTTAAAGCCCTAGCCGATTACTTCTCAATTCCTGCTGAGCAAGTGATGTGTGTGGGTGATGCTGGCAATGATTACCATATGATCAAGTATGCTGGTATGGGAGTGGCGATGGGCAATGCCACTGACGATATTAAAGAGATCGCTGACTATATAACATTATCTAATACTGAAAGTGGTGTGGCAAAAGCAATTCAAAAATTTGTATTAGACGTTTAAGGTTTATTGACTTGTGGTAAAGCATTAATCGCTGTTATTAGCCAATAGTGAGTGAGGATAAATGAAGTTTTTAGTATTTTTAGGCTCGGTGCGCGATAGCACACCACCTAGACCGGCTAGGTTAGGTGAACGGGTTGCTAAGTCTTGTATGGCCTGCCTACAAAGCCGTTATAGTGACCATGAATTTGAACTAGTGGATGTTATCGATTACCCAATGGATACCGTGTTCAAGCCGCATTTTTCCTATGCCAAAAGCCATGTGCCTGCTGATTTAGATTCTTTAGCCAATAAGGTTCAACAGAGTGATGGTTATATCATGGTCAGTCCTGAATATAACCATTCAATGAGCCCTGCGTTAAGTCATTTGTTGAACCACTTTGGTAGCTCTTTATTTTCCTATAAACCCAGTGCCATTGTGACCTATTCTGCAGGGCAATGGGGTGGTATGCGTGCGGCCGTTGGTATGCGTACTTTCTTATCGGAATTAGGTTGTTTATCTGTTTCATCAATGATCCATGTGCCCAAAGCTCAAGAGGTGTTGACGGACGATGGTTCGATGCAGGAAACACAAGATAAAAACACCTGGTTTAATTACTTTGCACAAACCTTTAATCAACTTATATGGTGGGCGGAAGCAACTCATCAACAACGTCAGCTAGTTGATCCTTTAAGTATGGGGCGAACCTTTAAGCGTTCACCTACAGAAAGAGATGCACCATAAAAAGAGTGTTAAAATAAAATAGTATTGTCAGTTAGTGCAATATCGATTTTTTCTATAAGTACTTCTATTTATAATGCATATATCAATAAGAAATTCGAGAAACCATAAGGGAAGTAAGTGATGGAACTCTTTAATGTTGACCAAAAAGTGGTTGATTTTACCCGTGTTTATCTCGCGGTTTTTTATTCTTTTGTGGCTTTATTCTATACTGCTCGCATTATCATAAAGCACAAAAAATCAGAAACTAACTCAGTGGTTTTTCCAGGGCAACGCTTTTGTAATACTTGGTGGAACCACATGACTTTTAGAGTGTTTAGAGCAGCTATTTGGCTGGTTTGTTTGGCTCGTTTAGTATTTGTAGAGTTTGATAATTATTTAGGTCTTTTTTCATGGTTGAATAATGGATTGGTGATTGTTCTAGGTGATCTGTTATTAACACTAGGTTTTGTCTCTACTATTTTTATCCATTTATCCTTAGGTAAAGATTGGCGAACAGGTATTGATCCGAGTGGCCCTATGCACCTTAAAACAACGGGTATTTATGGTTATTCCCGACATCCAATGTTCGTGAGTATTATGCTTTCGCAACTGGGTTTTTTCTTTGCCTTGCCTTCATTATTTTCATTTGTTTGTTTAGTTATCGGTGTGGTCGCTTTATACCGTCAAAGTGTTGCTGAAGAAACACATTTAACATCCATATTTCCAACTGAATATCCTACTTATCAAGCACAAGTCTCTAAATGGTTATAGTGTGTGCTTTTGCAGATAAAAATCATTTGTTTATGCAAGCTAGCTCATAGTTTTGATTTGGTTACTGATGGGAATTGGTGATAACTTAGAGGCCATAACTGACAAATTAACCCCTTTATAATACCAATTATATTAAATAAGTGATCTAAATTTTGCGTAGGAAAAATGACTTAGCTTAAGGCGTAAATTGAGCCTATTGATGATTAACTTCGTTCATTCTTTAATAGCTGTTCCCTTTACGATATTTACAACGAAGAAATAAGTTATTTTAACAAGTAAAATAGAGCAATTAATTAGTTTGATTGGTATAACAACCACATTAGGAATTGATATGAAACTAGAATCATTAGCTTTACACCATGGTTATGAGTCTGAAGCAACGACTAAGTCCGCTGCAGTGCCTATTTACCATACCTCTTCATATACCTTTGATGATACCCAACATGGCGCAGATCTGTTTGACCTAAAAGTTCCAGGCAACATCTATACACGTATTATGAATCCAACCAATGCAGTCCTTGAACAACGTATTGCTGCGATGGAAGGTGGGGTAGGTGCTTTAGCAGTGGCTTCTGGTATGGCAGCAATCACTTATGCTATTCAATGCTTGTGTGAAATAGGGACTAATATTGTTAGCACTAGTCAGGTGTATGGAGGCACTTATAATTTCTTTGCTCATACTCTGCCGCGACAAGGCGTAGAGGCGCGTATGATTAAAGCCGATGACTTTTCTGCTTTTGAAGCGGCGATTGACGATCAAACCCGCGCGGTATTCTGTGAGTCTATTGGTAACCCTGCAGGTAATATCGTTGATATTAAAAAACTGGCTGAAATCGCACATAACAAAGGTGTCCCGTTAATTGTTGATAATACAGTGGCAACCCCTTATTTATGTCGTCCATTTGAGCTAGGTGCAGATATAGTTGTGCACTCATTAACTAAATATATTAATGGTCATGGCACAGCAATTGGTGGCATGATTGTTGACTCAGGTAAGTTTGATTGGAAAGCAAATGCAACACGTTTTGCAATGCTCAATGAACCTGATCCTTCTTACCATAATGTTGTTTACACTGAAGCTTTTGCTGAAGCTGCTTATATTGGCCGTTGTCGTGTTGTCCCATTACGAAATACAGGTGCTGCATTAGCGCCTAAAAATGCCTCTGACATTCTTATTGGCTTAGAAACATTAGGGTTAAGAATGGAGCGTCATTGTGAAAATGCATTAAAATTAGCAGAGTATTTAGAGCAGCACCCAAAAGTATCCTGGGTTAATTATGCAGGCTTAACATCAAGCCCTTACTTCGAAACTTGCCAAGAGATCACTTCAGGTAAAGCATCTGGTATTTTAAGCTTTGGGATTGCTGGTGGACTTGAAGCGGGCACGCGATTTATTGATGCATTAAACATGGTATTACGTTTAGTGAATATTGGTGATGCTAAATCATTAGCTTGTCACCCAGCATCTACTACACACCGCCAATTAAATGATCAAGAGTTAGCCAGTGCTGGTGTTAGCAGAGATTTAATTCGTCTTTCAGTGGGGATTGAGAGTATTGAAGATATTATCGCAGACGTTAGCCAAGCGTTAGATAAAGCATAAGCACAGTAAATAAGCAGCGCCAATTGCCGACTTGAAATGTGGTTAATTGGCGCTTTGGTTATTCTGTCAAGGCAGGTAATGTCACCGCGTATAAATCACCGCTACGATTAGTGATGTACAAGGTATTCATCTCTTTACCACCTAAAGCACAGTTGGTGGTGCGTATTGTATTGGGCAAGGTTATTTTCCCCCAGCGCTGTCCTGTTGCTGAAAACACTTCAATCCCAGTACGAGTCGCAACATATAAATTACCTTTTTTATCAATGCTCATCCCATCGGCATTTTGTGCATAAACAAATTCACGCTCATTAAGTAGCATTCCCTTTGAATCAACGTCATAAGCTAAAATTGGCCCAGATTTATCATCTGAAATTGCCACATATAAGATGTTTTGTTGTGCATTAAAAATGATGCCATTGGGTTTCACGTCTAAGGGCATTTTTTTGATTAAGTTAATTTTTCCACTTGGGTAGCGAACATAAATTCCATTGAAACCTAAGTCAGAGGTTTTTCCTCTTAATCCAAATGGTGGATCAGTAAAGAACACGCTACCGTCTTTAAATACTGCAATATCATTGGGCGAGTTAAACTTTTTAGAGGCTGCATCAACTTCAAAGCGGCTAATAAAAGGCACGACCTCTGAACTACTAAGATCCATACGCGATATGATTCTAGTTTTTTGTTCTGCTGCGAGTAAAAAACCTTGGTTATCTAATGCTAGACCGTTTGAGGCATTACTGGGGTTGCGTAAAACCGACAAAGTGTTTGTTGAAGTTTCTAACGCATAAATGGTGTCACCAGGAATATCACTGAAGATCAACGAGTTAGATTTTTTATGCCAAACAGGGCCTTCTGTAGAGATAAACCCACTGGCCACTACTTTCACTTCTCCGATGTTCTGTAATGGGTTTTCATTGGCTTGTGTTTGGGTGCTTTGTTGTGCCTGCGAAGCAGTTAATGTAATGCTCAAGGTTAATAAACTTAAGGTGATCCATTTTATAGGGCTAACAATCGACATGATTAATTCCTTTATCATTTATCTATGATTATTTTATAAAAAGTTTATTGGGATTTTGTATCATATAAGTGAGTAGATAGCGACGTTTGTCTTAACCGTAAACGATTCAATCCCTTTAATTTACAGACCTAGTTTACTGTTAAGAGTTCACAAAGAGTTTGCATTGTTTGTTAACCCATTAGCAAGTATGCTCATGATAATTTAATGACTTCAAATAAAGTGAATTCTCAAAAATAGTGGGGTTGTTAATTTGCTTAAGCATCTGTTGGCTAGGTAAACAGTCATCATCAACATAATCAACAAAGTCGCCGGAAGAGTCAAAAACCAAGGTGTCGAAGGCTAATCTATCTTGACCATATAAGCCGCGGTGGATCATATCTGCGGAAAACACTAATAAATCACCCACGTTCAATGGAATTTTTTTACCTGTTGAGAGTTCATCACTGCTGAACTTGCGTTTTCTTGCTAAGCGTACATCCAACTCTTCTTGGGTATCCCAACGAGTATGTGATCCTGGTACTAACTCCATACCGGGTTCATCAAACAATGGAACACGAAAATGCACTACCTGCGTTTCTTTAATGGCTTGTTGTTGCCCCGCAAGATCATGATCGTATTGGCAATCGCGATGCCAAAAATTCTCCTGCTCTTTAGTACATGGATTAAAAAACAGTTGAGTATTCATAAAGGCAGGTTTATGAGGAATAATCGCTTCGATTATCTGGCTCATTTTAGGCGAGCTGATAAAATTAAACAGCTGTAATCGCTCAGTGTTTGCTAGATATTGTGTGCCGGTAATTAAAGATGAGTTAAATGCTTCCCTTTGATAGAAATAGAGATTATCTTTTTGCCAGTTCTCATGAAACAGTAATACAGCTTGCTTTAATTGGATTAGCTCATCTGCGTTGAAATAATCTTTTAATACAAAGTAACCCTGTTGGTCATAAGTTACTTTTAAATCATTTAACGTACCGTTCATATTACTGCGTACACCTTAAGTCTATGTTGAGCGGGAATAGTTGAGCGCGAATAATAGCGGAATCAACAATAAAGCTTAATCATTATCTTGCTGTTTAATCAAACTCGCTAATTCAATAATACCTTGCTCTCTTTCAGATGCTGTTTTTTCACTAAAGTTAAGGCGCATACAATGCCTAAATTTTCCTGTTGCAGAAAAGAGTGTGCCTGGTGCGATACTGACGTTGCTTGTTTTACTTTGAGCATATACTTTAACTGTGTCGTAGCGTTTATCGAGCTCAACCCAAAGTATATAACCACCTTGAGGAAAGCTAATTCGGGTGTCTGCTGGGAAATGCTGTTTAATGCATTGAATTAAATGATCTCGACCTTGTTTATATAACAATCGAACTTTACGTGTATGGCGTGCATAACCGCCAGATTGAATAAAGTCGGCTATCGCTAACTGCGGTAAGGTAGGGCACATGGAGCTACTTACATATTTAATGTGAGTCACTTTGTCGCGATAACGGCCTGGGGCAATCCAACCAACTCGTATGCCAGGAGCGACACTTTTAGAAAAAGAGCTACATAATAATACGCGGCCATCTTCATCAAAAGATTTAATGGTTTTAGGGCGTGGTGATTGGTAACTGATATCACCATAGATATCATCTTCAATAATACTAATATCATAACTCTGCGCCAGTTGATAAAGGCGCTTTTTGTCAGCGACGGACATGCTATAGCCCATTGGGTTATTAACCGTAGGAGTGACTAATATGGCTTTAATCGGCCATTGCTCTAGGGCTAATTCTAATGCTTCTAAGCTCAAACCGTTTTCAGAATTAGTTGGTATTTCAATGGCTTTTAAATTTGCTGCTTTAATGGCCTGCATTGATCCGTAAAAACTAGGTGATTCAACGGCAACAATATCTGATGGTTCTGTCACCGCACGTAAACAAACAGATAGGGCTTCTTGGCAACCTGATGTGATCACTAAATCATCGGGATGAAGTACACACCCAGAATAAGTTGCAAGTTCTACTATCTGTTCTCGTAATGCTAATGTTCCTTTTATATCGCAGTAGGGCAAACTTAATTCTGCTTGTTGGCGCATTAACCAGGACATTTTCTTGAGTAATGGTGATAGGCTAGGAACTTTCATATTGGGCATTGCATGTTGAAGTTGTACTTTCTTTTTATCCTCTTTCGCTAACAGTACTTCTAAAACATCTTGCCATTGCGATACTTCAATAGGGCGCTGTGCGGGTCTTGAGGTAAAAGGTAAGCTCGGTGATTCCATTTTATGTGCAACGAAGTAGCCTGATTTAGGGCGTGCCTCTATCAAGCCTTCCATCTCTAATTGATGGTAGGACTGTTGTACAGTGGAAATACTCACTTCAAACTCTGTCACTAACTGACGAATGGAAGGTAACTTGTCTCCTTCTACAAATAACCCTGTCTGTATATTTTCACGTAATGTATTGGCAATTTTTTCGTATAGCTTGAGTGCCGTCTCCATTGTTTACCTCCTTGAAAGCAAGTCTATTTTGCCTTAGTGACTGTATACTAGATTAAAAGCGTATAACTTAACCATACAGAAGCGACAACTTTTAAGCATACAGAGTGCATTTTTATTGAGCTGTATTGATAAAATAACATTTTTTGCATCTGTATTGAGTTTTCTAGTTATTTACAATCATTAGGTATTCAAAAAGTTGAATTAATAAATGAGATGATAAGTATCAGGAGGCGCGATGCAGTATTTAAGTAGGTTATTAATATTTTGTAGGCAGTATCAAACACGACAGCAATTAAACCATCTACCACGGTCTGTGATCAAAGATATTGGTAAATCACATTATCAAATTGATAAAGAGTTGAGTAAAAACAGTATTAAACATATTGTTTGCAAAGGGGTTAACACACTATTTCTGTTTATCACTGGGAGGTTGTAATATGGATATCTCTTCATTATTAGCTATTTCATTGTTTGCTTTTGTAATGTCTGTAACGCCAGGGCCAAATAATATTATGTTGTTAGCCTCGGGGGCGCAGTTTGGTTATCAAAAAACCTTACCCCATGTGTTTGGCATTATTGTTGGGATAGCATGTTTGTTAACGTCTATCTTGCTAGGATTAGGTGCGGTACTTGAGAGCTTTCCTTCCTTCTACGACATTTTAAAAGTATTAGGCAGTGTGTATCTGTTTTGGTTAGCGTGGAAAATAACTACTGCTTCTACAGAAGGTGCTGCAATAGGCACGAAATCAGAAAAAAATAAACCTATGTCATTTATAGGCGCGGCTGGTTTTCAATTTGTAAACCCTAAAGCTTGGGCAATGGGTATAGGCAGTATCAGCACCTTTACTTTAACAGGTGATCAGTACTTTGTTTCTGGTTTATGGATCATGTTGTGTTTTGCAGTAAATGGCTTTGTGGCTATTAGCCTTTGGGCTTACTTAGGGGTTGGTATCGCACAATGGTTAACTACTACTAAACGTAAACAGCGTTTTAATTACACCATGGGGGCAATGACGGTAGGTACATTATTTTTTATATTAAATTAGCAAACGAGAGGTTGTTTACAACCTCTTCATTTAAATGACATTAAATAGGTGTAATGGCTATTGTTTATATTTATGTAAAGTTGCTGGTGGGATATGACAATAATCATCCGGATAGTGTTGTAATCTATCTTGATGTTCCTCAGCACTTTTAATGTAATTACTTAAAGGTAATATTTCTACGGCTATTTTAACACTATCTTCACGGCTGTTAATAAACTGTTTGGCAATAACTAGGTGTTCTGCTTGTTTAGAGTAAATACCTGTTCGATACTTTTCGCCTTCATCGATACCTTGTTTGTTGATACTATAAGGATCGATGATCTCAAAGTAACGAGTAATTAGCATGTCTAATGAAATAATGCTTGGGTCAAAATGGGTTTTCACACATTCGGTATAACCATCATAATCGCCATCCAATGTCTGCGTTGTGCCATTGGCTCGACCTACTTCAGTAAAAATCACCCCGGGTAGGTGTCTTAGGTATTCTTGCACTCCCCATAAGCATCCGCCAGCTAGATAAATCTCTTGCACTGTATATCCTATTGTTCATTGGTTACCTTGTAGTAAGAAGTCTAAATAAATCACGGTAAATTTACTATTCGTTTTTAAAGACTCGACACTGACAATTTTTACTAATAGCGGTTATTTGTATCTTGTATTGACCAACGCGAATTATTTCTATTGAAAAGCGTAGTATAAAGAGAGATTATCCATGCATAACTAATGGTTATTAATAAAATAGAGCAAATTGAATGTTTTAGTGCTTAATCCAATAAATGTAAAATACTGCATGAATTGTGAACAATTTTGTTAAATTTCAGTTCGCTACTGATAATGATAATCATATGGGGTTGTTTTAGTCTCATTTTATTGAATTATATCGTTTTATCTGCGAGTTGAGTTGCTATCTATTTTTTATGTTTATAGTATATAATGTTACGTATGTTAAATTATTGTTATTATTAGAGGTATAAATGAGCCTGTATTTAGATTACTTAAATGAAATAGAAGACCGTAAAGTTCAAGGATTACATCCATTACCAATTGATAAAGGTGAGCTATTAGCTGAAATCATCGAGCAAATCAAAGATACTGGTAACGAACATCACAAAGACTCTCTACACTTCTTCATCTATAACACATTGCCTGGCACAACCAGTGCTGCGGGTGTTAAATCTCAATTTTTAAAAGACATTATCCTAGGTAAATCAGTGGTTGCTGAAATCACGCCTGAATTTGCTTTTGAACTGCTTTCTCACATGAAAGGTGGTCCATCAGTTGAAGTATTATTAGATTTAGCTTTATCTGATGATGCATCTGTTGCTAAACCAGCTGCAGAAGTATTAAAAACACAAGTCTTCTTATATGAAGCGGATACTGAACGTCTTGAAGTTGCCTTTAAAGAAGGTAATGAAATCGCTAAAGATATTCTTGAAAGTTATGCTCGCGCAGACTTCTTTACTAAATTACCTGACATTCCAGAAACTATCGATGTTGTGACTTATATTGCTGCAGAGGGTGATATCTCTACGGATTTACTATCTCCAGGTAACCAAGCTCACTCTCGCTCTGACCGTGAACTACACGGTAAATGTATGATTTCTCCAGAAGCGCAAGATGAAATTCAAGCGTTGCAAAAACAGTACCCTGGCAAAAAAGTGATGTTAATCGCTGAGAAAGGTACTATGGGTGTAGGTTCATCTCGTATGTCAGGTGTAAATAACGTTGCACTTTGGGCTGGTGAACAAGCAAGTCCTTATATCCCATTTGTTAACTTTGCACCTGTTGTTGCTGGTACTAATGGTATTTCACCTATCTTCTTAACAACCGTTGGTGTAACTGGCGGTATTGGTTTAGACCTTAAAAACTGGGTTAAGAAAGTAGATACAGATGGTAAAACTGTTTTAAATGACAATGGTGATCCAGTACTAGAGCAAAAATACTCTGTTGAAACGGGTACAGTATTAACCATTAATACTAAAGAGAAAAAACTATATAACGGCGATAAAGAGTTAGCTGATGTTTCTTCTGCATTTTCTCCACAAGCAGTTGAGTTCATGAAAGCAGGTGGTTCTTACGCGATTGTATTTGGTAAAAAACTACAAACATTTGCTGCAGAAACATTAGGTGTTCCACTAGAGCTAGTCTATGCACCATCAAAAGAGATTGCACATGAAGGTCAAGGCTTAACAGCCGTTGAAAAAATCTTCAACAAAAACGCAGTAGGTGTAATGTCTGAAGCAGCACTTCATGCGGGTTCTGATGTACGTGTTCAAGTTAATATCGTTGGTTCGCAAGATACAACGGGTCTAATGACTTCTCAAGAACTAGAGTCAATGGCTGCAACAGTTATCTCTCCAATTGTTGATGGTGCTTACCAATCAGGTTGTCATACGGCATCGGTTTGGGATGCTAAAGCACAAGCTAATATTCCTAAACTAATGCAGTTTATGAACAAGTTTGGTTTGATTACAGCGCGTGATCCAAAAGGTGTTTATCGCCCAATGACTGACGTTATTCATAAAGTATTGAATGATATTACAGTAGATGACTGGGCTATCATCATCGGTGGTGACTCACATACGCGTATGTCTAAAGGTGTCGCATTTGGTGCCGATTCAGGTACTGTTGGTCTAGCATTAGCAACGGGTGAGGCAACAATGCCAATTCCTGAGTCAGTTAAAGTAACCTTTAAAGGTGATTTAAAAGACCACATGGATTTTCGTGATGTAGTACATGCAACACAAGCACAAATGTTAAAACAGTTTGGCGATAATGTTTTCCAAGGCCGTGTAATTGAAGTACATATCGGTACCTTATTATCTGACCAAGCATTTACCTTTACCGATTGGACTGCGGAAATGAAAGCAAAAGCGTCTATCTGTATCTCTCAAAATGAGACACTAATAGAGTCGCTAGAAATTTCGAAAAGCCGTATTCAAATCATGATTGATAAAGGTATGGATAACGAAGCACAAACACTGAAAGGTCTGATTGCGATTGCTGATAAACGTATCAGTGAGATCAAATCTGGTGATAAGCCTGCTTTATCTCCAGATAACAATGCAAAATACTTTGCTGAGTTAGTGGTTGACCTTGACCAAGTTGTTGAGCCAATGATTGCTGACCCTGATGTTAATAATGAAGATGTTTCTAAGCGTTACACCCACGATACTATTCGCCCAATCTCTTACTACAAAGGTGAGAAACAGGTTGATTTAGGATTTGTTGGTTCTTGCATGGTTCATAAAGGCGATATGAAAATCATCTCGCAAATGTTAAGAAACCTTGAAGACCAAAACGGTCAAATCCAATTTAAAGCACCGCTAGTTATTGCGCCACCAACATACAACATTGTTGATGAGTTAAAAGCGGAAGGTGATTGGGAACTGTTGAAAAAATACGCAGGTTTTGAGTTTAACGATGACACACCTAAAGAAGCTGCTCGTACTAAATATGAAAACATCATGTATTTAGAACGTCCTGGTTGTAACCTATGTATGGGTAACCAAGAGAAAGCTGAAAAAGGTGACACGGTAATGGCGACATCAACGCGTTTATTCCAAGGTCGTGTTGTAGAAGATACTGAAGGTAAAAAAGGTGAGTCACTATTATCATCAACACCTGTGGTAGTTCTTTCAACAATTCTAGGTCGTACACCAACAATGGAAGAGTACAAAAATGCAGTGAAAGGCATCAAGCTAACTGACTTTGCTCCACCATTAGATGAAATGACTAGTGAGCCAGTTGAGTTTATTCCGGTAAGTAACGTTTAAATAACACACTACTCAGTTATTAATTTTAAAAGAGCTGCGCCTGAAAAGGGCAGCTCTTTTTTGTTAGTAAAAAAGTATAAATAGCAGGAAAGTAAAAATTAAAAGAAGTCTTTATACCAATCATAGTAAG
>NZ_QOCB01000104.1 GCF_003318165.1 Psychromonas sp. B3M02 | reverse complement strand
GAGCATCAAGCTCCGTTTAAGTGCCTTGTTATAGCTATATATCGGGGATCACATTTGTTTTCATTACAAATTTAAGTAGTGAATATCTAATAATCCTTTCCATACCAATAAATGTAGGGGAACGCTTAATAGCTTTTTTCATCTCTTTATCTTCCAACACGGGGTTTCCGTGGTGTACTTCTTCATTGTTATTCAAATAATCAACTGACATCCAGCCTGAAGGAGTTTTTCCTGCGTGCACATATTTACTTCGTAAATTATAAGCAGCTTTCAATCGTTGTTTGATATCAGATTTAGTTAACTTTGAAAAATCATGTTTAGACTCAGTTCTCTCAAAAAATTCATCATCCAAACAATCGATTAAAAATTTACAGAATGCTTCTGAAATACCCATTAATTTTTTACTAACTTGCTTATGAAGTTGCTCGCCGTCCTCACCTAGACTTTTCAACCTCTCTAGTAGTTCTTTACTATTACTATCCAGGAGCTCATCAACGCTGTATTTGAAATATGAAGCTAATATTTCACCAGCAGTGATTAAGCTGAGAAATGCAAGTTCTGGATTTTCTTCAACTATACGAAGAGATTGAAGATAGAAACGCCCTGCATACCAAAATGTCGACTGGGCATCAACAGTATCCTCATCATGTTGAAACAATACATTTTCTATTAATTTTATATTCTCAAGATCTAATTTTATTTCATAATCAACTCTAGGTTCAGAACTGTTTATAGTAAGGTTTTTGTTGTGTATCTTGTGATTTGAATTGAGATCTGGGAGGTAAGCCCAGCCATGCTGTTGCAAAAGCCCATGTGAATCAAATGCTTTTCCAAAAAGTACTGACATTGCAATACAAAAGTTCTCTCCAATTTGGCTATAATCAGGAATGACTACAGTATCATTTTTATACTCTGGAGTTTCTACTGTCACCTCTATGTACTGCTTGTATGTCCTTTCATCTATTCTCGCCGATTTCACTCCTAAATTTTCATTGGCCACTACAGCTCTAAAAACTTCATTTTCATAGTGCCCAACAAAATGAGATGGAGTAGAGATTAATAGCTTTGTAATATCTTTTCTGGGGAACGGAAGTGCCATATTTACTCCGTAGCTATAACAGTTTAGTAAACCGAAAAATTCCATATTTCCGGTGGAAATACAGAATATGTTAATTTGCTAAAATTAACATAACAATACCTTTACCAATCATAAAATCAATCAATTAAGTTATTTTGTCAAATCTTCATCATGAGAATGGATGGAAAAAGTCCAAATTAATAACGGTAATATGGAATATTGACTTCTCTGTATAAAAAACCGTCTCAAGCACCAAACCAAAGTGAGTTTATTACTTAACTCTTTATCTAGCCCAGTAACATTACCTTGTACTTTGTCCTCTTGTACCTTGTACCTTGTACCTTGTACCTTTCCACCCTGCTCCAGAAACGAGAAAGCCCCTAGTTTATTTTCATAAACTAGGGGCTGAATGGTTGGAGTTGGCCGATAAGCCGGGTTCTGTCGTGAATCGTCATTCGTCTAGGCCTGCAATCGCTCACAGGCTCAAGCAACCTACCCGCTTCCAGTATGGGCCATACCTCAGGAAGCCTATTTGGTCTTGCTTCGGGTGGAGTTTACCTTGCACTAATGATTACCCATTAGCCGGTGCGCTCTTACCGCACCCTTTCACCCTTACCTACTAATAAATTAGCAGGCGGTCTCCTCTCTGCTGCACTTGTCGTTAGCTCGCGCTACCCAGGCGTTACCTGGCACCCTGCCCTTTGAAGCCCGGACTTTCCTCCCCTCTAATAACATTGATAACAAGTTACCAACCCATTAAAGCGGCGACGATCTAGCCAACTCCGCGGCGGATTATACGGAAACTTATACAGATAACAAGGGTTAGAGGTTCTCTAAACCCCATTTATATAAGTCATTTTTCTTAAGGTGATGAATTTCAGCAGTGATAGCGGCTGCTTTTTTTAACGGTAACTCTTTTTTCAATAATGTCAGAGTGTTAATTGCCTCGACTGACAGCGCCCCTTGATCGTTAGTCGCGCCTGCGACCATTAACACAAATTCGCCACGACAATGGTTACTATCCGATGCTAACCACTCCAACATTTCACCGGCGGGTAGCACATAATAAGATTCAAACATTTTGGTTAATTCACGCGCAACCACTAATTTTCGGTCTTCTCCCATGATATTTATTATATGTTTTACGGTATCCTGCATACGGCGAGGAGATTCGTAAAAAATCATGGTTTGCGTTTCTTCAGAGAGTGCGGTTAATTTCTCTGTTTTTGCTTTTTCTTTGACGGGTAAGAACCCTTCGAAAGAAAAGCGGTCAGAAGGTAAGCCAGCGGCTGAAAGTGCAGTAATTGCAGCACATGCGCCAGGCACAGGTACAACATCAACCCCCGCTTCTCGGCATTCATTGACTAAATGATAACCAGGGTCGCTGATTAATGGAGTACCAGCGTCAGAAATTAATGCAACAGATTGACCTGCTTTTATTTTTTCAATCAATACACTACCGCGTTGGCGTTCATTGTGGTCGTGTAATGGGAAAGTAGGTTTGCTGATTTGGTAGTAACTCAGCAGTTTACCACTGTGGCGAGTATCTTCGGCAGCAATTAAATCAACGTTTTTTAAGATTTCAACGGCACGATAGGTAATATCACCGATATTGCCCAAAGGAGTGGCGACAATGTACAACTTTGCGCTTACTTCGTTATTTAATTGATTATTTTCAGACATATTCGACTCTAATAAGTGTTAAGGATTGTTTAACTAAGTCGGCAATATTACACTATAGGCATCTTGATACCTATCTGAAAACTGATCTTGAATTAGTTTGATTAAAAAGGACAATAATTTGACCACTGCAAATTTATCTAAACGTATTATACATTTCTATCTTGTTGCTTTAAGCATTTTGCTTGTTTCAGCTTGTACAAGTGTCGGGCAAGATAAACAAGGTGCGCCTGGCCTGTTCACGGAGTTCTATGAAACAGCGGAATACCTGCTACAAAAAGCAGAGGAAGTGAAGGAACCACAAAATACTGAATGGCAGTTAGCGGCGGTACAAGCCTTAACCAAAGAAAGTAAATATGTGTTAGCTGACTCAGTGATTGAATATTTACAAAATAAAACACTCAATGCACAGCAAAAAAATCATCTTCTATTATTGATAGCCGATAATCAATATGCGCAAAACCAGCTAGATGATGCGATGAAATCGCTTAAACGTATTGATGCGAGTGTGATTTCTGACCCTGCTAACCTACATTACCTGCAGTTAAAAACAGAATTGCATGTGCGTAATAAGCAGCATCAAGCAGCGGTTGATACCCTGTTCCAATTAACACCTTTATTAACCGGGGCTAAGCAAAAACAACAATACAATGATTTACTGCTTTCTGAATTAAATATGCTTGACCCAAGTGTCTTGAATCAGTTTAACAATACACCTGCTAATAGCCGCCAAAGCAGTTCAGCACCTGTTTCAGATGCCACGACAAACAACAGCTTTGATAGTGAATTAGCAGCCATTGAAGCACAAATAAATGCACAACAATCAACAAACACTGGAGCGACACCATTAACAGAGCAACAGATGTTTGAACAAGGTTGGTATGCTTTAGCAAGTATCTACCATCGTTATCAACTACGTACTAACCAATTATTACGTGGTGTAGAAGCATGGAAACTACTGTACCCAGATCACCCTGTGATTGATTACATGCCATCGCAATTACAAAATATTCCAGAAGCGACTCCATATCAGCCAACTAAGATTGCGGTATTGTTACCTTTAACAGGTCGTTTCAAAAAACCTGCTCAAGCTATCCAATACGGTATTAGTTATGCTTTTTACAATCAGGCTGATAACAAAAAACGTGAGCGCGAACAGCAAGTTGCTGGTTATGATACAAGTTTAGTGAACAGTGCAGGCGATGTACAAGGTATCAGTACAAGAGCTGACAGCGACTATATTGCAACACCACCACATATGTTGTTCCTTGATACTAATACAATGACCATGCAAGAGATTGCAGATCAATTACATAGCCAACACATTGGTTTTGTTATTGGCCCGTTATTAAAACCTAATGTAGAAGCACTATTACCTTTAGTGAAAGATATTCCTGTGTTGGCGTTGAACGGCTTTCCTGCTGATCAACGTACTTCATCAATTCACTATGCATTCCCACTATCACCAGAGGGTGAAGCGGAGCAAGCAGCTGAGGTTATCTTCCAAAACAAGCATAAAAAACCCTTACTGATAGCGCCCAATTCTAATTTTGGTCGCCGAACTGCAGCCGCGTTTGAGGCGCGTTGGAAGTCATTATCGGAAGCACAACAAGCTACTGATGAAAGTGTTGAAAGCTACCCTGCTGAAAGCCACTACTTCTCTAAAGATTCTGATTATGGGAAATTCTTAGCAAGTGCATTGCACACTGACCAAAGTAAAGAACGCATTAGCCAGATGCAAGGTATGTTGGGCAGAAAACTAGAAGCAGAAGTAAGAAGTCGCCGTGATATTGATGCCATTTACATTATTAGTAAACGTCGCGAGTTAATCTTTATTAAACCTTTCTTAGCAGTCACTATTAGCCCTTTTGCTGAGACCATTCCACTTTATGCAAGTTCGCGCAGTCATTCAGCGGATATCACTAATACGCAGGATAAAGAGTTAAACGGGCTCACTTTCTCTGATGTGAACTTTTTAATTAATGATGAAACTCAGATGAATGAGAAGATTCAAGCAATCTGGCCAAAACAGCGTTTAAGTACGTTACGTTTATTTGCCTTAGGGTATGATAGCTATAACTTAATTGAGCAATTAAAACCGTTACAGGTCATTGAAGGTTATAAATTCCCTGGTCTAGTGGGTGAATTAACCTTAGATGCAAACAATACCGTTGAGAGCAAGTTAACCTGGGCTACTTATGAGGATGGTAATTTAGTTGAAGTTACCTCGCCTCTTTCAAGCCAGTAATACCCGCGGCGTTCAAGCGGAACGGCAAGCTCTGGATTTTTTACAAAAACAGGGCTTGCAGTTAATTTGCCAAAACTTTTATTGTCGCTTTGGTGAAATCGATTTGATTATGTCAGATCAAGAAACATTGGTATTTATTGAAGTACGTTATCGAAAAAATCAGGATTTTGGTGGAGCAACCGCTTCCATTACAGCGCAAAAACAGCGAAAATTAATAAAGACCGCTAAGCACTATTTATCTCAGCTTGATCAAGAGCCCTATTGTCGCTTTGATGTGATTGCAATTAGCGAGTCAGCAACACAACCGCAATGGATACAAGATGCATTTCAAGAGTAATAAATCACATGGTTAATGAAAAAATCCACGCTCACTTTGCAGAGAGCATTCAAACTAAAATCGTTGCCGCAGAAGCCTTACCAGAGCAGATTGAAGCTGCTGCTGTTTTATTAAAAGATTGTTTAATCAACGGCCACAAACTGCTTATCTGTGGTAATGGTGGCGCTGCTGGTTTAGCGCAAATCTTCGCCTCACATTTACTAAATAAATATGAAACAGACCGCCCTGCTTTGCCAGCAATTGCGATCACTTCAGACTCATCTTTAGTGTCTGCAATTGCCAGCGACAGTCACTTTGATCAAATCTATGCGCGTCAAATTTCAGCCTTAGCACAACCGGGTGATGTGTTGATCACCATCAGTCACGGTGGTAATAGCCGCAATATGGTCAAAGCGGTTGAAACGGCATTAAGTAAAAATATCCAGATCATTGCTATGACAGGTGTTGATGGTGGTGAAATCGCCGGCCTATTAGGTCCTGATGATATTGAAATTCGCGCTCCTAGTGATAAAGGTGCGCGTATCGAAGAGATTCACATGTTGGTGGTGAATTGTTTAAGTGATTTAATAGACCAGCAATTATTCCCTCAATACTAGGACAGACAATGAGAACACCATTTTTTATCGTTACACTTTTACTTTCTACACTGGCTTTACAAGGTTGTGCAGGTGGTTTGATTGTGGCTGCAGGGACAGCAGTGGCAGTAAGCAGTGATGAACGTAGTATTGCACAGTTAGTGAAAGATGATGATTTATCGGAAGCTGCTATTGATGCCATTGTTGCTTCAGATGCTTATAGTAGAGAGATTCGTATTAATATCGTGGCGAATAATAGTTACCTGTTATTAATTGGTCAGATTGACTCTCAAGAACACAGTAATCAGATTGAAAGCCTATTAAATAATATTGATGGTGTGGCGGGTGTATATAACCAATTACGTGTTAATCAACCGATCAGCATTGTGCAACAAACACAGGACACTTGGTTAACCACTAAGGTGAAAAGCCAACTAACCGGTCACGATAAAATAAATCCATTAAAAATTAAAGTGGTGACAGAGAACGCAGAAGTATTTTTGATTGGGCAAGTAACTAAAGAGATGTCTGACTTTGCGACTGAAATAACCAGTAATATTGACGGCGTAAAACAGGTAGTAAGAGTATTTGAGATAATCCCAGCTAAATAGCGCTAAATATCCTCTCAGTAACTAAAACCAGACCTAACAAACGAAAAAAGGAGTGTATTAACACTCCTTTTTTATAGCTGACAGTCATTTATTCAACGTAGACTATTAAGCTTCAACCAGCCTATAATTTGCAGAAGATTTACTCTTCAACTCATGACAATGATCACACCAAAAATTAACCGCACCACAGGCTTTTAAACGCTGTAATGCTTCTCCGCACTCATTGCACTCAATATTAAGTATAAAGTCGCTATGGCATGCTTGACAGTGGCGTTTTGACTCACCACTGCGGGTTAATTCGGACTGACAGTTAGGACAAAGCAGTTGCATCTCATTACTTCTTATTATGATGACGCATCATACGTTGACGTTTGTACATTTGATGCGGCGTTAGTTTGTTACGACGGCCTTCAAACGGGTTACTACCTTCTCTAAATTCGATACGAATTGGTGTGCCCATGATGCCTAATGTACGACGGAAGTAGTTCATTAAGTAACGTTTGTATGAATCAGCCAGTTTCTTCACTTGGTTACCGTGAATAACGATCAATGGTGGATTATAACCACCCGCATGTGCGTAACGTAATTTAACACGACGCGCCCCCACCATTGGTGGCTCATGGTCGTCGGTTGCCATACCCATAATACGCGTTAACATTGCAGTAGAGATACGTTTAGTTGAAGACATGTAAGCTTCTTCTACTGACTCGAATAAGTGACCAACACCTGTTCCATGTAACGCAGAAATAAAGTGAATTTTAGCGAAGTCAATGAAGCCTAAACGACGATCTAATTCCGTTTTAACACGCTCTTTATCGTACTCTGTCATGCCATCCCATTTGTTCACTGCAATGACTAATGAACGACCTGAGTTTAATGTGTAACCTAGTAAACTCAAATCTTGGTCTGAAATACCATCACGTGCATCGATAATTAACAATACAACGTTTGAGTCTTCAATGGCTTTTAGGGTTTTGATCACAGAGAATTTTTCTACTGTCTCATTTACTTTTTTACGCTTACGAACACCGGCTGTATCGATCAGTACATATTCACGACCATCACGTTCCATTGGGATATAAACACTGTCACGTGTTGTGCCTGGCATATCATAAACTAATACACGCTCTTCACCCAAAATACGGTTAGTTAGTGTTGATTTACCTACATTTGGGCGACCGATTAATGCGAGTTTAATTGGTAAATTTGCAAGACGCTCTTGCTCTTGTGCAATTTTATCTTCGTCTTCATCATCATGTTCTAATGCGAATTCGTACTCATCAACTTCATCAGTTACTGGGTTTTCTTCTTGGAACTCTTCTAGTGCCGCATCAATCATCTGACGCACACCTTTACCGTGTGCTGCAGCAATTTGGAAAATATCACCTAAGGCTAATGCATAGAATTCACCACACATAGAGTCAGCATCAATACCATCGGTTTTATTTGCCACAACCATGACTTTTTTGTTTTGCTTACGTAGGTGTGCCGCAATTGCTTCATCAGCAACGGTTAAACCAGCACGTGCATCTACTAAGAATAAAACCGCATCTGCTTCTTCGACTGCAATTAATGATTGCTCCGCCATTAATGCATCGATTCCCTCTTCATCACCTTGAATACCACCGGTATCAATCACGATAAATTCAAGTTCTTCGACTTTCGCCTGACCATATTTACGGTCACGCGTTAAGCCAGGGAAATCGGCAACTAGCGCATCTCGGGTGCGAGTTAAACGATTGAAAAGCGTAGATTTACCTACATTAGGGCGACCTACTAAAGCGATGACTGGTAACATATATTTTGAAATCCTATAAAACTAAAAAAGCCCCATGCACAGCATGGGGCTACAGTATAGCGTAAAAACCGATGAAATTATTCTACATTTAAGATCGGTTTTTCAATGGCAATTAAATCACCACTGCGTGTTTGTAAATAAAGATGAGTTGAGGTTGCCACTGGCTCAATATATAGCCCATCGGAATCCAACTCTTGTTGTGCTACAAATTGACCTGTTTCACGGTCAATCCAATGTAAATAACCTTCTGCATCACCAACAACAATAAAGTCATTAGCAACAGTTACACCTGTTAAGTTACGGTAAGCAAGCTGTTTATTCGACCAATTTTGTGTGCCATCACTGCGGTTGATTGAAAAAACATAACCACGGTAATCGGTTAAGTAGATATCACGCCCTGCCACACTAATATCATTGTAACCAGAGTAAGGCTTAGCCCATAACTGCTCACCTTTTAATAGGTCGATAGCCACTAGATTACCATTAAACGCAAGCGCGTAAACTGTACCATTAACAATCACAGGTTTCATATCTGCATCGGCTAAACGGTCTAACTCTGTTGCACCGTAAGCTCTCGCCGCAGGTAGTTGCCACAGTGGTTGACCATTTTCTAATAGTGCAGCTGATACATAACCATCGGCACGACCGTAGATGATACCACCTTGTGCAATACTTGGTGTAGCACTACTACGTAAGGTTAATCGCGGTTGTGCATTTGGCAATGACCAACGTTGCTCGCCTGTTTCACTGTCTAAAGCAACCAGCTCACCACGTGAAGTATGGATCACAACTAAACCACTGTCATAAACAGGTTGTGCAATCACTTCACCATTGAGTTCACTCACCCACTTAATGTCACCATTCTGTTTATCAAGAGCAAACACTTGTGCATTTTCAGTGCCTAAGTAAAGCGTATCATAGCCTAAGCCGATACCGCCTGAAATACGCGCTGAACGATTAAAGTCATTAGTTTGGTGATCTTCTAAATCGATAGACCACAACTTTTCGCCTTTTTCCGCAGAAAAAGCAGCAACGTCACCATCTCGTGCCGCCACATAAACCGCATTATTATCAACAGCAGGTTGTAGTTGTGAATAGTATTTATCCACGCCATCACCAATGCTTCTAGACCAAGCTATCTGTGGTTCATAGGTTGCTTCAAAGACTGGTAACTCAGCCATTTCCACGACATCTTCGTCACCACTAAAGATAGAACAACCACTTAATACAACTGCACTAGTAGCAATGACGGTGGCATTTTTGACCCATTTAATCATGATATTATCTCAGTTTATTGTGCGTCATCTAATTTCGGTGCAGTTGCATTTTGTTGCACAGCTAAATCATTAAGTTGTAGTTGCAATACAGGGTCAATACGACCTTCACTTGCATCAACAGCCGCTTGATAAGCATCACGCGCTGCGTCTGTATCGCCTTGTTTAAGGTAGATATCACCTTTAACTTGATTTATTTTTACTAAGAAAGCATCACCTTCCACACTGTTTAAAGTGCTTAACGCATCATCATATTCACCTAATTCAGCGCTAACACGTGCTAAACGTAATGCGATGATTGGCGTTAATGATTCTACTTCATTACTTGCTAATAGGTCAGATAACTGGGTTTTAGCTAGCTCAAAATCACCTGCATCTACCGCTTCTTTTGCTAATAATAATGCGCCTAATGTTGCGTAGTTATTACCTTCGTTAGCCGCCACAAACTGTTTCAGTTCAGTGCTATCCTGAGCGTCACCTTGCGCATTAAATTTAGCAGACACTTGTGCAAATTCAGTTGATGCTTTTTCTTGGCTAGCAGTAACGCTTTCACCATAGTAACGCCATCCCCATAAACCCGCTAAGCCGATCACTGCACCCACGATAAGCATAGTCCCGTTGTCATTCCACCATTTTTTAATGGCATCAACTTGCTGTTCTTCTGTTTCGTAACCTTCGATAATATCAACCACGTGTATTCCTTACTGATTCTATTTATTGATGAATAATTTACGCAAAGTAACTAGGTAACACCTGCACTAAGCTATCAATTGCAACGGTTTGTTGTTCTGAATTACCTTGCAAGTCTTTGATGGTTACAGTGCCATCTTCTAATTCACTTTCACCGATAATCAATGCTACTGACGCACCGCTTTTATCTGCACGTTTCATCTGTTTTTTAAAGTTACCTGCGCCACAATGATGCATCATTTTTAATTCTGGTAAGTGGTCACGTACTAGCTCTGCTACTTTAAAACCAGCAACGTCAGTGTTTTCACCCACTAAAATACTGTAGATATCAACATCACCTTTTACGTCACCGTTAAGCTCTAATGTTTCTAACATTAAGATGATACGCTCAAGGCCCATTGCAAAACCAACAGCCGGTGTTGCTTTACCACCCAGTTGCTCTACTAAACCATCGTAACGACCACCAGCACAAATAGTACCTTGTGACCCTAAACTTGATGTCACCCACTCAAATACCGTGCGGTTGTAGTAATCTAGGCCACGTACAATGCGCTCGTTGATCACATACTTGATGCCCGCAGCATCTAGATAGGCTTGTACTTTTGCAAAATGCTCAGCTGTTTCGTCACCAAAATAGTCCGATAGTTTCGGTGCATTCTCTAATAATGCTTGTACGCCTTCGTTTTTGCTGTCTAACACACGTAACGGGTTAGTTAGCATACGACGCTTGCTATCTTCATCTAATTGGTCTTCATGCGCTTGCAGGAATTCCACTAATTTTTCTTTGTAGGCATTACGCTCTTCATTGCTGCCTAATGAGTTAAGTTGTAACTCTACATGCTGTTCAATGCCTAATGCTTTCCATAAACGAGCAGATAATAAAATCACTTCTGCATCGATATCTGGTGTTGCCATACCAAAGGTTTCAATACCCACTTGGTGGAACTGACGGTAACGACCTTTTTGTGGACGTTCATGGCGGAACATAGGACCGATGTACCACATTCTGCGTTCTTGGTTGTATAACAAACCATGCTCATTACCGGCACGAACACATGATGCTGTACCTTCTGGGCGAAGGGTTAAGCTATCACCATTACGATCATCAAAGGTGTACATCTCTTTTTCAACGATATCAGTTACTTCACCGATAGAACGTTTGAAAAGATGAGTACTTTCAACGATTGGCATGCGAATTTCTGAGTAACCGTAACTGCTCACGGTTTGTCTAATTAAGGATTCTAGTTTCTGCCAAACTGGGGTTTGTTCAGGAAGGGTATCATTCATACCACGAATAGCTTGTATCTTCTTTGCCACAATGATTTCCGAATTCTGTCGATGAATAAAAATACATTTAAGATGTATTCTCAATAAAATTGAGAGTCATTATAGGGAAGTTTACGGTGAGATGGAACAATACAACTCGGCTTTGCTCGTTTAAAGTCTAATAAAAAGCCCAAATGTTCAAAACATTTGGGCTTCATCATCTATATTAAACTCAATCCTAATATTTATTTTATATTAAGTAGTTAAGTGTTTAATTTATTTAGTGCGCTTAGATTAGCTTTTAATAATAATGTTGCTTTCATCACTACGACTAATACGTGCACGAATTCTTGCTTCCATTTGATCGATTACTTTTTCGTTATCAAAACGCTCACGTTGCCGTGTACCATCTTCGTAAAAACCACTTTTGTTTTTACCGCCAGTAATACCCAAGTCAGACACTAATGCTTCACCAGGTCCATTTACAACACAACCGATAATAGATACATCCATTGGCATCACCACGTCTTCTAAACGTTCTTCTAACGCATTAACCGTTGCAATCACATCAAACTCTTGACGTGAACAAGTTGGGCAAGCGATAAAATTAATACCACGGCTACGAATACGTAATGATTTAAGGATATCAAAACCGACTTTGATCTCTTCCACTGGGTCAGCCGCTAAGGAAACACGTAATGTATCACCGATACCTTGCGATAATAACATGCCTAGACCCACTGCAGACTTAACACTACCACTTCGTAAACCACCCGCTTCAGTAATACCAAGATGCAAAGGTTGCACAATCTGCTGTGCTAATAGTTGGTATGACTCTACGGCTAATAAAGCATCAGAAGCTTTTACACTCACTTTAAATTGGTCAAAGTTCAAACGGTCTAAGATATCTACATGGCGTAGCGCTGAATCCACCAAGGCTTGCGCTGTTGGTTCACCATATTTTTCTTGAATATCAGCCTCTAATGAACCGCCATTAACACCAATTCGAATTGGGATATTATTGTCTCTTGCACAATCCACCACACTACGAATACGTTGTTCGTTACCAATGTTACCAGGGTTAATACGCAAACAATCAACGCCGTACTCAGCGACTTTTAACGCGATACGGTAATCGAAATGGATATCCGCAATCAATGGAATATTAGATTGCTTTTTAATTTCTCTAAATGCTTCAGCTGCGTTCATTGTTGGAATAGACACTCGCACCATGTCCGCACCTACCGCTTCTAGGCGTTTAATTTGCGCCACAGTTGCTTCAACATCTGTGGTTAGTGTATTAGTCATAGACTGCACGGTAACAGGTGCACCGCCACCCACAGGGACATTGCCCACCATGATCTGTTTACAGTCGCGGCGTTTAATCGAAGAGGTATGGCTCATTATATTTACTCTTAAAAAGTTAAAGGTCGAATAGTAATCATAGAAGCTAATATGATCTATTTTATGACAAATGTAACGTTAACGAAGGAGCAGATCTAAGGGGTCGCTGGATAATAATCATATAAACCAAGGTACACTCACCTCTTGAATATCATTACATTAAGCAAATCAAAACACCGCTTAAGTACTGCTTCTGAATCACTCAGTTATTTTACATTAAATTGATTCGTTGAAACCAGTAAAGTTCACTTCTAAATAAGAATGAAATAACTTTTTACTGAAATTCAACGCTAATAAGGTGATTTTAAATGAAATCAGCAAACACCTGCAAGTGCTAACTTAGGCTTATTCAGCCACAACGTCCTGATTTTCAGTAACTTGTTCTGTATCAGTAGCTTGTATCTCAGTGACTTGCTCTGGGGTTTCGGCTACAGGCAGGCTTTGTTCATTGAGTGGTACAATTAAGTGAGTGCTTTCTGGCTCAGGTAAACGCATGTGAATGTTTTCAGTATCCACTGAAGATTCTTTGTAAAGCGCTGTGCTAATCGACTCCCACTGTGTTACCACTGTAGCAATACCGGCAACAAACAACAGAAAAATAAACCAGCCAAACTTGTTCGATGATGTTTTCTTTTTACTTAATAAATAAGGGTTACTTAAAGTGTTATTGTGCTTTGAAGGTGTGCTCAGTTGTTGATATTCAGCATAGGACTCTATCTCTGGTAATTGCACCGCTTTGGCGTAATTGGCTAAATAGCCACGTAGATAGATAACTGGATAACGCTTCTCTTCAATCACTTGCTCTAAGTCATTTTCAATATCGTTAATCACTGTTACTTTTAAGTTGAGTTTTAATGCGATATCTTCAACGGATAAATTAGCGGCGACACGTTGTTCTTTTAAAGCGTTATCAAGAGTCATACAGGTTCCATTATCAACTTAGTTTGAAAGGTTGTGATGCTTATTAGTTAAATAGTCTAACGCTTGTTGAGAGTCGGGAAATTGCGTTAATAGCTGATTAGAATATCGCTCTAAACTATTTTCTTTCCCAGTAGCATAACTCAAACGAATCCATTGCCATAGACTTTCAGCAGTAGCATCCGATGCTTTTTGGAAAGAAAATAGGTTTAATATCGCTTCTTTATAATTTTTTTCTGTAATGTTGATTTTTGCTAAAGATAAATTAATCTCATTGCTTTTAGGACTATGCGCTAGGGCATACTTATAATAAAAAATGGCTTTTTCATTGGCACCGGCTTTCTCAGAGCAAATAGCCGCATTCGCATAAGAGCGTGCAACACGAGTGTATTTAGGGACAGAAATGGCTTTTAAGAAAGCGGCATCAGCTTCATCATAACGTGCTTGACCACATAAAAAGGTACCGTAGTTATGGTAGGTATCACCATCGCTATCGTCTAAAGAGATAGCTTCTTTGTAGAATTTTTCAGCTTTTTCATTCTCTTGCACCTTTTCATAATAGTAAGCAAAAATACGATGCACTTTTGCACTGTCAGGTTGATAAGATAATGCTTTGTCGAGGTTTTCTTTAGCTTGCTGCATCTGTTCATTTTCAATGTAGACTAAGGCAAGTTTAATACGTGTATCAGCAGCCCCTTTAGGATCAAATGCCATTTTTTGGCCTTTGGGGTTGTTTAAGGTAGTGACAGTTTCACTTGATACACAAGCTGAGATGAAAAAGATAGATGATAAAATTATAAAGATAAGTCGCATACATTCCTCTAGCGCTAATAGTCGTGCCGGAAAATTATTTCAAGTTACCCTATTGTGAAGTAACTTGAAGCTGGATGCATGTTTTTTTTAATGGTTCTTGGATTTTGATCTATTTACCCAAGAACCATCTGATTTTAAAGTGGATTAACTTTCTTGCACATCGATGCTTGCACCGTGTTTACGTTTGTTCATAGTACGTTTAGTACGATCGATTACATCCCCTACTAACTGCCCACAAGCCGCATCAATATCATCACCACGGGTTTTACGCACAATCACTGTATAGCCGTATTCCATCAATACTTTATTAAAACGGTCTACACGGCTGTTACTTGGTTTAGTGTAATCGTTACCCGGGAACGGATTAAACGGAATCAAGTTAATCTTACACGGGGTATCTTTTAACAGGTGTGCAAGTTCATGAGCTTGATCTGTTGAATCATTAACGTGGTCAAGTAATAAGTACTCAACAGTAACTTTACCGCGGTTTGCATTTGATTTTGCAACGTAACGTTTAACGCCCGCTAAGAAGTCAGCAATATCGTATTTGTCGTTAATTGGCATCATTTTAGAGCGCAATTTATCATTTGGCGCATGTAATGAGATAGCGAGTGCCACATCAATACGATCACCTAAGATATCCAATGCAGGAACAACACCCGATGTCGATAGAGTCACACGACGTTTAGACAGTGCATAACCTAAGTCATCCAACATTAATTCCATGGCTGGAATTACATTGTTTAGGTTTAATAATGGCTCACCCATTCCCATCATTACGACGTTAGTAATTGGACGTTGGCCACTTTCACCCATTACACCGATGATTTTAGCTGCACGCCATACCTGACCAATAATCTCAGACACGCTTAAGTTACGGTTGAAACCTTGTTGCGCCGTTGAACAGAAATCACAAGCTAATGCACAACCTACCTGGGAAGATACACATAGGGTCGCGCGGTCTTTTTCAGGAATGTAAACTGTTTCTACTTCTTGATCACCCAGTGTCATTGCCCATTTTATGGTGCCATCTTCACTGCGTTGTTCAACTTTTACTTCCGGTGCAACAATTTCAGCACGTTGCTTTAATTTTTCACGCAATGCTTTATTAATGTTGGTCATTTGATCGAAATCATCACAACCAAAATGGTAGATCCATTTCATTACTTGTTCTGTACGAAACGGTTTTTCACCCATTTCAGTGAAAAAATCGCGTAAACCTTGACGGTTTAGATCTAATAGGTTTACTTTTTTCTGACTCATGCGATGCCTCAACTAGACTAATTCTGGTATAAATTCGGAGGGGGATTGTACATATTTTGAATACCCGATGCTAGTCACAAATTTTAACTAAAAAAATACCTGATGCATTTCTGTCATCAGGTACTTGTTGCATAAGCATTATTTGAAATTTTACGGTTTAATTTGTTTGAAAAATAAACAACACTTTTCACACAACGCTAACTAATGGGATCATTTTGTCTTTTTGCCAGCTATAAAAAATCTGAGCAGATAGCCTATCGCCCCGAGTATTGACTATCTTTTTAATATGTCCGCGTTGCATTAATACCGCTAACATTGGCGCTACCCCTTCTCGACTAATATGAAAAGTACTAAGTAAACGGCTTTCTGCCACATATTGATGCGTTTCAATATAATTAGATAAACGTTTTAAGATCATACTCTCGCCCATTTATGTTGGTCGTCATGACTAGATTGTATTAACAGATTACCTTTGTTTTTCAGTACATAGATAGCACCAGCAACCAATAAGGTAACCAATGACAAATAGGTTAAACTCATTACAGGATGCTCAGCAAAGGTAGCCATTTGGTAATAAACCACAGCAATAAGATAAGCAATACCAGTTGACCAGACTGCTACAAAGCGTGCCCAATTAATCCCTACCTCTCTGACTATTGCCCCCATCGCCGCAGCACAAGGTGCATAAAGTAAGATAAACAGTAGATAAGCAAAAGCAGCCTGCTGGCTAACAAAAGCCTGCTGTATATTAGTGTAAATGGTTAAATCAACCCCTTGTTCTTCGGCAGCAAGGGTTAAATCTTCTAACTCTCCAACATGTATACCTAATGGATCACTAACATCAATGCCCATTAAATTTTCAGGAATAGTGTCCACTGCAGCAATGAGCTTTTCTGATAAACTTAATGCCTCTTCATCTTCGCTGACTTCATTGGCGTATAGGCTATTTAACGTGCCTACTACAGCTTCTTTCGCAAATATCCCAGTGACAATACCTACGGTTGCAGGCCAATTTTGATCGGTAATGCCTAAAGGAGAAAGTACGGGAGTAATAATTTGAGCAGCTTTACTTAATACTGACCCTTCACTGTCCTGATGACCGAAACTACCATCTATACCCACTGAGTTAACCACATTTAACAGTGTCACCACTAAGACGATAGTTTGTCCTGCACCAAACACAAACCCTTTCAATTTCTGCCAAGTTTTAATTCCCGTATTTTTTATTGTTGGTAATTCGTAATCAGGAATTTCCAATATCATGTTTTCACTTTTGCCTGGTAAAATCGTTCTACTTAAAATAAAGCCGGTTAATACTGCGACTAAAATACCAATCAGATACAGTAGAAATACGATATTTTGACCTTGCTCTGGAAAGAATGCGCTAGCAAATAAGGCATATACAGGTAAACGTGCACCACAGGACATAAAGGGTGACATCACCACCGTTAACAAACGTTCGCGCTCTTTTTCTAGGGTTCTTGCGGCCATAACAGCAGGCACAGTACAACCGAAACCAACAATCATAGGTACAAAGGATTTACCGGGTAAGCCAATCACTTGCATTAAGCGGTCAATCACAAAGGCTGCTCTGGCCAAATAACCTGAGCTCTCAAGTACGGCTAAGAACAGATACAAACAGGCAATAACAGGGATAAAGGTCATCACCGTTTGAATACCACCGCCCACACCATAAGCTAACACATTAATTAACCAATCTGGTGCGCTTACTGCAGTCAACCATTGCGCTGTTTGATCAACAAACAAAGCCCCAGAAGCAATATCAAAAAAATCAATAAACGCACTACCAATATTGATAGCAAACATAAACATCAAGTACATCACTAATAAAAATAGTGGCAATCCCAAATAACGATTCAATGCAACTGCGTCTATTTTATCGGTTAAGCTTTTACTTAAGCAGCCTTTGCTGCGCACCGCTAATTGAGTCAATTGATAGATATAGGTGTAACGTGTATCGGCTACCTGTAAATCGATATCAAATGAAATTTGGTTGCTGAGGTTTTGTATTTTCAAACGGGTTGATATCGGTAACTGATCAATAATCGATGCATCACCTTCTATACATTTAATGGCCAAGGCTTTTTTATTAAGATGACTTTCCATATCGAAATAGTATTCAATTTTCGACAATACGGCTTCTAACTGATCGCCATAATCTAATGATAAATTAGGTATTAACGCAGTAAGTTCTAGCTTGCCTATAGTTTGTGTTAACTTAGTAACAGCCTGTTGATTATGAGCCGAAATAGCGATGACTGGACAACCTAGTTGTTCACTTAGCTGCTTATGATTAATCACCTTATGTTGTTTATCTGCCACATCTATTTTATTTAACACTACAACCACTGGTAGACCTAGCTCTAATAACTGCATGGTTAAATATAAACTTCTTTCTAAACAACTGGCATCAATAATATTCAATACCATATCTGGCTGGCTATCCATGATGTAATCAAAGGCAACACGTTCATCTATTGAACTACCTTGTTGGTCGATATCTAGATTATAGATACCCGGTAAGTCAATAATTTTTATGCTTTTGTCATTAATCTTAAAATGCCCGGTTTTCTTTTCAACTGTCACCCCACTCCAATTCCCTACTCGTTGATGACTGCCAGTCAATGCGTTGAATAAAGTGGTTTTACCTGAGTTAGGGTTACCGATAGTAGCTATATTTAGAGGCATGTTAGTACTCCACTATAATTTGTTGTGCAATGCTTTTACGTACTGCAATCGAGCTATTTGCACATCGAATGGCTAAAGGGTCACCTAATGGTGCAGTACGCAATAATTGTACTTTTGCACGTGGTAAAAAACCTAAGTTGAGTAATTTTTTACGCATTACCGGATCCAGCGTATTAATATTAACAATACTGGCCGTTTGTCCTGTTTTTAACTCAGATAATTTCATGGTAACCCCTATCAATTTTATTCATTGAGATGCTTTAAATAGGAAATTAATACAAACTATTATCATTAACAATGCAATTCGACACGCTTGACTAGGTAATAAAGAGTCTGTTGTTTTAGATCAATTTAGTCGCCCTATTTACAAGGGTTTTATGAATAACGAGTTGGGTTTTACATCTTTAATAGGAACAGGTATAAACTTAAATAAGAACTTACTAAGTAGGAAATATCATGGATTTTAGTGAATTAAATTTAGTCTACTCTACCGATGGTGGAAAAGTAGAAAAAACCAAAGAGAAAGCAACTGCGCCAGAAGGTGATGGCATTATCCGTTTACACCGAGAAACAAAAGGTCGTAAAGGCAAAGGCGTAACCTTAATTAAAGGGTTACAACTTGATGAGCCAGAAATCAAAGCATTAGCAAAAGAGATTAAAAAGAAAACCGGTTGTGGTGGCACAGTGAAGGATTTTGTTATCGAGATTCAAACGGATCAACGTGACATTATTAAAAGCGTGTTAGAGAAAAAAGGCTATCAGGTAAAATTATCGGGCGGCTAGGTTTAGTAAACTTATTAACAAGAATAGAAAAGGGGCTAACAGCCCCTTTTCTCTTAATTTAATCTAATTATTTACTATTTAGCAGTTAATGCAGTACCAGCAAAGTCGATACCAGCCCAACCATTAATCATAAACTGACGAATGTTTTGGTGATCTTGAGCATCTGGATGTGCTAATACATCATCACGGTAATAAGTACCAAAACACGCTAATGTTTGTGCTTCTGATAATTTATTTAACTGTGCAAATGAAAATATCTTACATGAGCCAGCATTTTCACCTTCAGCATTTTTTTGCTGACCATTATTAAAAGCCGTTGCTTTGAATTCATAATTTTCTTCAATCACCGCCATCGTATCTGCAAATTCAACTTGCTCTGGTGTATTGCTTAGCTTGTTTAAAAAATCTTGTAATAACATCCTGTACCCTTTTATTTTCATTTGTCTTTTCTAAAATTAGTTTAATCTTCTTCGAAATAAATCGTTTTATTTTGTGGCATATTTTCAGGGCTAACTGACTCGCCTTTAATACGCTTTTCTTCATCAGCCCATTCACCTAAATCGATAAGCTGGCAGCGTTTACAACAAAATGGGCGATACATGCTGGTTTTATCCCAAACCACTTCTTTTTTACATGTTGGACAATTAACCTTCATCTTTATTCCTCACCATTAACAAAATATTTGTTCAAATTCTATATGTTCAGCTTGGCTATTTTCCGCATCTGCATTCATAAAGCGCACAGAATAACGATGTTTGTGGCCAGATACCATAGGGTAAACCTGCAAACTAGGATCAACATTTAAGATAATAAATAAAGCATGCTCAACTTCCCCTTGGAAGAAGCCATTATTTGCTTTTTGTACTGATTTAATACCTTGATGACGTTTAATTTTCAAAAATAGAAACAAAGCACGCTCTAGTACTTGAAAGTATTCATACCAATTTTTAGTATCCGCTCTTTTCAGTTCCATCGGTTGTGCACACCAAAAGTGAAACTGCGGTAAATCAAAACTACAGCAACCACCAGGAATAAAGAAACGCTGTTTAAGCGAGGTTAAAAAGCGGCTCTCTTTAAAGAACTTAAGTTGTTTAGACATCACCAATAATGCACTAATTAATTCGCTAATCTCTACCATTAACGCTTTAATTGCCTCTGTATCGGCTTGATCACTGCTTAACCAAGATTGCATCTCTTCAGATAATGCTCGTAGGTCTTTAATTAAATCATGGCGAATATCACTGCGATCACTTAATTCAATTAACTCAAATAATGATTTGAAATAGGTAATGGCATCATTATCGTTATTCAGAGAGATGCTTTGATTAATTTGTAGGAAAAGCGATTCAAAACGTAAATAACTACGGCTTTTTTCTGTCAGGGGATATTCAAAAGAGATCATAAGACTGTCTATTCATTTTTATAAAAAAGTAAGGTTACATAAGGAGCTAGCACTAAACAATCAAAAACCTTACTTTTGTATGGATAAAAACTGTAAATGTAGCATTTTAACTTGTTCCTTAAGTGCAACAAGATCGGGTTTGCTATTATCGATAATATAATCAGCCTGCTTTTGTCTTTCTGGTCGACTAATTTGTGCATCTATAATCGCTTGTATTTGTGACCTTGAGTTGTTGTCGCGCTGCATAGCACGTTCAATTTGCAAGGTTTCAGGTACATCAACTACCAACGTAAAGTCAGTGTATTGTGTTAATTTATTTTCTAGCAACAACGGTGCTTCTAATATCACATATTGGCTCTCTGCTTGTGCGAGCTGAGCTAATATAGCTTCTCTAATAAGAGGATGTAATAGATCATTTAACCATTTTTTTTTCTGCTCTGATGAGAAGATAATTTGTCTCAGCATCGCTCGATTCAGTCCGCCATTCTCATTTATGACTTGTTGACCAAAATAAAGTTCAATCTCTGCTAATGCGGGTTGACCAGCTGCAACTACTTCTCTTGCCACAAGGTCAGCATCCACAATATCTATATCTAATGCTTTAAATTCCTTAGCAACCGTTGATTTACCACTGCCAATTCCACCTGTTAACCCAATAATCACTCGCATATTTTACACTCTTGCTTGAATTGCTTTATTTTATAGATCATAACCACTTAGATCATTGGTATTCAATATTCATTAGGGTAATATTTCACTTTTTTACCCTTGTCTGGAAATTTACCATGATTGAACAAGAAGTTGCACAAAGTGTAAGCCTAGCCCTACATGAAGATTTAAATGGCTTATCGGCCGCTGAAGGCGATATTACCGCTAATTTAATTCCCGAAGATAAACATGCTAGAGCAACGGTGATCACCCGTGAGCAAGCTGTCTTTTGTGGTAAAGCATGGACAGACGAAGTATTTAAACAACTAGGTGATTGCACCACTATCACTTGGCATGTAAAAGATGGAGATTTGGTTGCCCCTAATAGCCCGTTATTTACACTTGAGGGCCCTGCTCGCATCCTATTAACCGGTGAACGTACTGCCTTAAACTTTATTCAAACACTTTCAGGTATCGCCACCATCACTAAGTACTACTCAGATTTAATTGCGAGCACTGATTGTAAACTATTAGACACACGTAAAACCTTACCTGGCTTACGTAATGCCTCTAAATACGCGGTTACATGTGGCGGTGGTTTTAATCACCGAATCGGTTTGTACGATGCCTTTTTGATTAAAGAAAATCATATTATGGCGTGCGGAGGTATTAAACAAGCCATTGCAACGGCTAACCAACAACACCCTGAACGTTGGGTAGAAGTTGAAGTAGAAAGCATCGATGAGTTAAAACAGGCCTTAGATGCAGGTGCACAACGTGTGATGTTAGATAACTTTACCATTCCAATGATGTTAGAAGCGGTTGCCATTAACAAAAGTAACCCTGTGCAAGCAGATCTAGAAGTATCAGGCAACGTCGATAACTCAACTATTCTTAGCTACGCTGAAACAGGTGTTGATTACATTTCTGTAGGCGCGCTCACGAAACATGTACAAGCAGTCGATTTATCAATGCGTTTTGTACAAGAATAATACCAATATCTAAAAACCTTTCTACACTTAGTTCACGCCGTTAAGGGCTAAGTGTTGGAGGTTTCATGACAACGTTATACCACAAGTTTGCGAGTAAGTTATTAAACAGATGTTTTGTGAAATCTGTTTTGCTATCTGTCTGCCAAACCTTGATTGTATTGAGTATTTCTACACCTTATTCACTGTCTGCCAAAAACCTCAACGCACCTGCAATTCAACTGGCCACCTCATATCGCCAAGATATTATAGTGAGCGACTATTTTGTTAGTGAAAAACTCGATGGTATTCGTGCCTATTGGGATGGACAACAACTCCTCTCTAAACAGGGGAATACCTTTACAGCGCCGGATTGGTTTATCGCGAATTTCCCAAGGCAAGCTGTTGATGGTGAACTATGGATAGCCAGACAAACCTTTGAACAAGCCTCTAGCATTGTGCGCACTCAAGATAAGCACAATCAACGCTGGCAACAGGTTAAGTTTATGATTTTTGACCTACCGACTAGCCCTCAGCCTTTTAGTGAGCGAGTGACAGCAATGGAACAGCTAGTCACTTCAACAAATAACCCATATTTTAAAATGATCCCTCAAGACAAACTCACTGACAGTGAGGCTTTATTCAACTTATTAGACAAAGTGGTTAATGCCGGTGGAGAGGGATTAATGTTACATCATCAAGATGCCCTGTATCAGCACCTTCGTAGTCGAGACTTAATGAAGTTAAAACGCTTTGAAGATGCTGAAGCGACAGTGGTTGGTCACTTTCCCGGTAAAGGCAAATATCAAGGTATGTTGGGTGCTTTACTGGTCGAAACAGAAGATGGTATTCGTTTTAAAATTGGTACAGGATTTAGCGATAAAGAACGTCAAAACCCGCCACCGATAGGCAAAGTTATTACTTATCGTTACACAGGTAAAACACGCAATAACATTCCTCGGTTTGCTTCTTTCATGCGAGTTAGAGCAATTTATTAATGACCGTAATATTAGCCTTAGGGAAATCATAATCGACTAAATCAGCAGGCTGAATCCACTTTATTTGTTGTCCTTCTAGTTCACTTGCTTCACCAGTAAAGTCGGTAACCAAATAAAAGTGTAGGGTTAATGTAAGATCATCATAATCAAAGTTAAGAGACTCAAATAATGAGTATTCAGTAGCTGTTAAACCCACCTCTTCTTTTAGCTCTCGACACATAGCGGTATCAAGGGCTTCACCCTGCTCTACCTTGCCGCCAGGGAACTCCCATTTACCTGCTAAATGTTGGCTTTTTTGACGTCGGCTGATTAACAACTCTTTTTGTTTATTTTGCACAATGGCAATACTAATGGTTTGTTGAGGCATTGATTATTCTCCTGTATCAATCACATTAAAAAAGGTGGTCTTCAATGAAGTACCACCTTTTTTATTTATCACTTAAGAAACTTAGCGAGTAAAAATAAACCCTAGCTTAGTTTACCGTGACATTGCTTATATTTTTTACCTGAACCACAAGGACAAGGGTCATTACGGCCTACTTTCTTGTCTTGACGTACAAACGTATCATCCGTCTCAGCAGCTTCTGGCTTTTCTTCTTCGCCATCACTGTTTACTTGCGCGTGTTGATATTGAATATTCGCTTTTGCTTCCGCTTCACGACGTTGCTCTTCAATTGCTTGTGCTTCTTCACGGCTTTGAATTTGTACTTTAGACAAGATACCAACAACATCTGTTTTTAAGTTTTCAAGCATGGCAATGAATAACTCGTAAGACTCACGTTTGTATTCTTGTTTAGGATCTTTTTGAGCGTAACCACGTAGATGGATACCTTGACGTAGATGATCCATCGCAGCTAGGTGTTCTTTCCATAGCATATCGATAGTTTGCAACATCACAGATTTTTCAAAACCAGCAATGATTGACTCACCGACTTGCTCTTTTTTGTCTTGGTAAACATTACGTGCGTGTGTCACCACTTGTTCACGAATCGTTTCTTCTTGTAAGTTTGCATCATCAACTAACCATTGTTGAACCGGTAGCTCAATTAAGTAATCTTGTTTTAAGCGTTTTTCTAACCCTTCAAGATCCCATTGCTCAGTTAACGATTGCTGGGGTACATATTCATCGATACAAGCATTGAATACATCATCCCAGAACTGCTCGATGTTTTCAGTGATTGTTTCACTGTCCATCACACCGTTACGCTGCTGGTAAACCACTTTACGTTGGTCATTGGCAACATCATCGAAGTCCAGTAATGATTTTCGCATATCGAAGTTACGACCTTCTACTTTACGCTGTGCATTTTCAATAGCACGAGTCACCCATGGATGTTCAATCGCTTCTCCATTTTCCATACCTAATTTTTTCATCATATTAGATACTTTTTCAGAGGCAAATATACGCATCAATGAATCTTCCATTGATAGGTAGAAACGACTCTCACCGGCGTCACCTTGACGACCCGCACGACCGCGTAACTGGTTATCGATACGACGAGATTCATGACGCTCAGTACCAATAATGTATAAACCACCTGCCGCTAATACTTCAGCTTGTTCAGCTTTCCATTTAGCTGTTTCAGCTTCGATTTGCTGTTCAGATAGGTTACCTAATTTCTCAAGACGATTTTGTAAGTTTCCGCCTAGTACGATATCCGTACCACGACCCGCCATGTTCGTCGCAATTGTTACTGAACCAAGTGCACCTGCTTGCGCGATGATGTCTGCTTCTTTTTCATGGAATTTAGCATTTAACACACTGTGCTTAATTTTAGCTTTTTCCATTAAGCTTGATAGCAATTCAGAACTCTCGATAGAAACCGTACCTACCAATACCGGCTGACGACGTTCTAAACGCGTTTTGATATCTTCAATAATCGCTTGGTATTTTTCAATCTCCGTCAGGTAAACCAAATCACCGCCATCTTTACGTGCCATTGGACGGTTAGTTGGGATTACGATGGTTTCTAAACCATAGATAGATTGAAATTCAAAAGCTTCAGTATCTGCTGTACCTGTCATACCGCCTAGTTTTTCATAAAGACGGAAGTAGTTTTGGAAAGTGATTGACGCTAATGTTTGGTTTTCATTCTGAATCTGTACACCTTCTTTTGCTTCTACCGCTTGGTGTAAACCTTCAGACCAACGGCGACCTGGCATTGTACGACCAGTGTGCTCATCAACGATAACCACTTCGCCTTCAGCAGTCACAATGTATTCAACATCTTTTTCAAACAAGGTATGAGCACGTAAAGCTGCGTTCACATGGTGTAATAAACTGATGCTAGAAGCGGCGTATAGAGAAGTATCTTCTTCTAATAGTCCACGCTCCTGTAAAATACGCTCTACTTTTTCTTGGCCACGTTCCGTTAGCAATACTTGTTTGCTTTTCTCGTCAACCGTGAAGTCACCTTCACCTACGTATTCTTCAGTATCTTCTTTATCTTGTTTGCTTAATAAAGGAATAATACTGTTTAATTTAGTGTACAGCGTTGCATCGCCGTCCGTTGGACCAGAGATAATTAAAGGTGTTCTTGCTTCATCGATTAAGATGGAGTCAACCTCATCGACAATAGCGAAGTTCAGGCCACGCATTACACGTTGTGACGCTTCAAAGGCCATGTTGTCACGTAGGTAATCAAAACCAAACTCATTGTTTGTACCATAAGTCACATCAGCTGCATAAGCGGCACGTTTCTCTTCGCCAGACATACCAGACAAGTTAATACCAACGGTTAAACCTAAGTATTCAAAAAGTTGTGCATTCCATTCGGCATCACGACGCGCTAGGTAATCATTCACAGTAATAACGTGAACACCTTTACCTGTTAAAGCATTTAAATACGCAGGTAAGGTTGCAGTTAATGTTTTACCTTCACCTGTACGCATTTCTGCGATTTTATTTTCGTTTAATACGATGCCACCAATTAACTGAACATCGAAGTGACGCATACCAAATACACGCTCAGATGCACTTCGAACAACAGCAAATGCTTCAACAAGAATGTCTTCAATGGTTTCACCATTAGCAAGACGCTCTTTGAAATAAGCTGTTTTTGCTTTTAACTCTTCTTCTGACAGTGCCTTTATCTCTGGCTCAAGTTTATTAATTTCATTAACAACTTTGCGCAGGTTCTTCAGATAACGGTCATTTCGACTGCCTATTATTTTTGTTATTATCGATGTGATCATTTTGCTTTTCTCATTGTATAAAATCGGAAAAAATTGTCATTTAACTTGATATTCTTTGTATATAATAATTTGGATCTATTTGTTGGCCATTTTTGAGTACTTCATAATGTACATGTGGGCCCGTTGAGCGCCCAGTGGTTCCCATTACCGCAACTTGCTGCCCTTTATCAACAACATCACCGACAGAAACGACGATATCAGAAGCATGTGCGTATCGAGTCATAAAACCACTTCCATGATTAATCTCAACTAAATAACCGTAACCACTTCTTGCTTCAGAGATAGTTACCACACCGGCGGCGGTTGCCATAATTGGCATACCTGTATAACCTGCAATATCGACCCCTTTATGACGTCTTAAACGTCCAGTAAATGGGTCTGTTCGCGTTCCAAATGAAGAGGAGATCCAAGACCCTTTATAAGGTACTGGACGACCAGAAATGAATAGCTCATCAATAAGATGGAGATTGTTGAAGGTAATTTCAAGTTGTTGAAACAAATTTTCATTATTTTTATATTGTTGTTCCAACATTGAGACTTGATTTACCAATGGAGAGAGCTCAGGATGATCAATCGCAAGATATGCACTGGTGTCTTCTGTTTTAGTGACTGGCGTTTCTTCAGTCTCCTGCTCTTCTGTATTTTCTAATTCAAATTCTGCTTTTGGCAGATTGGATTTATCGATGATCCGCTCACCTAAACTGTTTAAGCGATTACTTTGCGCTTGTAACTCACTGACCTTTTGGGCTAGCATTTGTAATTGTTGGTTAGTTTGCGAAGTGATGGATTCTAAGTATTGTTGTTTGATTTCATTTTTTTCATGTAAGGTGTTGATTTTATATTGTATAAATTGCTGATGATAGTGTGACTGTAGTAACCATGCACTGGTCATCAATACTGCCACAAAGGTAATGCAGACAAAAATAAATGTAGATTTTGTTATAGAAAAGCTGTGTTTAGACTCCTTCCTATTATAAATAACCGTTATACTCATAAACCTAATTCACTTTTGATGGCTGTTATGACAAGAAATAAAAAACAACCTAAACCAATCTCGTTGTTATTGGATAAAAATAACTTCCAACAAAGCACATCATTAATAACTAAATTAGATATAGTACTACAAAGGTTTTTAAAACAACACAATATCAGTGGTTGTCGGGTAGGAAATATTGAAAATGGGAGCTTGTTAATAGAAAGTCCCAGCGCACTTTGGGTGCAGCGCTTACAATTTGTACGAAGTGACCTGTTGAGTGAATTACGCCAACATCACTCCTCGGTTAGAAATATTAAAGTGAAAGTGAACCCACAACTAGCAAAAGCATCTCCAACTCAAATCAAAAAAGCCAAGCCGGTTAAAAAGCGTGCTGAAAAAATGAGTAAAGGGATTTCAGAAGCATTCCTGGCGTTAGCTGAAAATGCTGACCCGCAACTTAAAAAAGCATTGCAATCTTTAGCGACCTTTTCTGACGATAAAAAGTAATAAGCTGTGTCTCTCCATTCACTCCATTCATTAAATAAGTGATCTAAATTTTGCGTAGGAAAAATCACTTAGTATGATTGGTATTAAATATCTTTCAGGCAAAAAAAAACCACCTTGTTATTACTAACAAGGTGGTTTTCCATGAGTTGGCTTATCGGCCAACTCAATCGTATTTATGCAGGAACAAATGCTGGTTCGATGTATTGCACTGGAGACTCGCTCACAGGCTCTTCAAACGTAACCATTTCAAATGCTTCTTGATCCGCTAATAACGCACACAGCAGTTTGTTATTTAAAGCATGACCTGTTTTGTAAGCTTTTAAGTGACCAAGAATAGTAAAACCAGATAAGTAAAGGTCGCCAATAGCATCCAATACTTTATGTTTTACAAACTCATCTTCGTAACGTAAACCTTCAGGGTTTAGTACGCGGAACTCATCTAAACCAATGGCGTTATCTAAGCTTGCGCCTAATGCTAGGTTGTTAGATTGAAGGTACTCAACACTTTTCATAAAACCAAATGTACGTGCACGGCTGATCTCTTTAACAAACAGGTCACCAGAGAATTGCATTTCAACATGTTGGTTTTGACCTTCGAAAACAGGGTGATCAAAGTCAATTTTAAAGTCTAAGCTAAAGCCGTTATTAGAAGGGTGTAGTTCAGCCCACTTACCTTCTTCTTCATCTTCAACACGAATCGTCTTTTTAACTCGGATAAATTTCTTAGCAACATTTAACTCTTCAATACCTGCAGATTGCAGTAGGAAGATAAACGGGCTTGCACTGCCATCCATAATTGGAATCTCAGGTGCATCCACATCAATAATCACATTATCGATACCTAAGCCAGCTAGCGCTGCAGATAAATGCTCTACAGTTGAAATTTTTTCACCTTGCTCATTCACTAGACAAGTACATAATAATGTCTCTTGCACAGCTTGAGCATGGGCTTTAAAGCTAACTACAGGGTCGAGATCTATTCGACGATAAACAATACCTGAGTTAGCAGGTGCAGGGTGCAGCTCAATAGTTACTTTATTCCCTGAATGTAAACCAACGCCCGTTGATTTAACACTTTTTTTCAATGTTCTTTGTTTAATCATAAGAATGATCTCCACTACGATAATTTCTGCTGCGAATTATAGCAGTTTGCGACTTATATCACAAACTGTAATATTTCCAAGGTAAAATTAGTTATCCGCTTGACGTCTTAAAAACGCTGGAATATCTAAATAACTCTCAGCACTGCTTTTATCTTTAACTTCAGCAATTGGCTCAACAATTTCAGGTTCCGCCTGAGCCGCTTCTTCAGTTGCTTTAGCTAACGCTTGTTCTTCTGCTTGTACACTAGTATTATCGGCAGCAACTGTTTTTTCTGTAGTCTCATTAACATCTTTTTTACTATTTAATGTTGGATTTTTAACTACATTCAGCTCTGACTTACGTTCACCAATACCCGTCACAATCACAGTAACGTGTAATTCACCAGTTTCTAGCGTTGGATCAACTGTTACACCAATAATGTTCTGAGAGTCCTCAGAAGCAAATTGTTTCAATGCATCACCCACTGTGTGGTACTCATCCCAACTGAAATCAATACCAGCTACAATGTGTACTAATACGCCACGCGCATCAGATAGATCAACATCTTCCAGTAATGGACAAGAGATAGCCTCTTCAACGGCTTCTTCTGCACGGTTCTCACCAGCAGACACACCAATACCCATTACTGCAGTTGTTCCTGCTTCAGTCATCACGGTACGTACGTCCGCGAAATCGATATTAATAGTACTTTCTTCATTATTAATAATAGACGAGAAACCAGAAACTGCATCATAAAGTACTCCATTAGCCGCACTTAATGCGTCTAGGAAAGAGATACCTCGTGGTAATGACTTCTGTAATTTATCGTTCGGGATAATTAATAATGAGTCAATGTTTTCAGATAAACGAGCAATACCTTGTGTTGCGTAGTTCATACGCTTACGGCCTTCAAACATAGAAGGTTTTGACACAACACCAATGGTTAATGCGCCCTCTTCTTTTGCTATTTCAGCAACCACAGGACAAGCACCCGTACCTGTACCACCGCCCATACCTGCAGCGATAAATACAACATCGGCGCCAGTCACGATCTCTCGGATACGCTCTTTATCTTCTAGCGCTGATTTGTACCCGATTTCCGGGTTAGCACCAGCACCTAAACCATTGGTTATATTTGAACCTAATTGTAAGCGAATATCTGCTTTTGATGAGCGTAATGCCTGTGCATCCGTGTTCATTGCAATAAATTCGGCACCTGTTAGGCCTTTTTCGATCATATAATTGATCGCATTACCACCACCACCACCGATGCCAATAACTTTGATTATGGCCTGTGCTGAATGATCTTCATCATCGATTATTTCAAACATTTGATTCTCTTCCACTCTATTAACTTCTTGTGACATCGTTTGTTACCACCCAATCCATGAAACTTGATAACTAATATTCTTTTTTAATCCAATTTTTAACTTTGCTAAAAATACTTGTAAAACGATTCTCAGTTTCGGCTTCATCTTCGTCAGCAAATTCATTATTTTTATGACGTAATAAACCAACAGCTGTTGAGTAAGCTGGAGAGTTTACATCATCTGCTAAACCTTTAATATGCTCTGGCTTACCAATTCTGACTTGAATGTTACCAAATACTTCTTCAGCAACGTCAACTAAACCTTCAATTTGTGCAGCACCACCGGTAATAACAACACCAGCAGCAAGCTGTTGGTTTAACCCTTCGCGTGCAAATTTATCGTTCAGCTTGTAGATTTCGTTTTTTACTAACATCAATAATTCACTGTAACGTGGCTCAATGACATCAACTAAAATAGAACGCTGTAAACTACGTGCTGCTCGACCACCTACACTCGGTAGTTCAATTATTTCATCACTATTCACTAACGACCTATCTAAACAGCCATATTTTACTTTTACTTCTTCTGCCGAAGTCGGCGGAGAACTAAAGGCAATGGCGATGTCATTAGTGACTGAATTACCAGCATAATCTAACACCATGCTATGTTGTAAAGCGCCAGCGATATAGATCGACAAATCCATTGTACCACTTCCCATATCGATCATGCATACGCCAAGCTCTTTTTCATCTTCACTCAAAATCGCTGCACTTGACGCTACGCCTGATGATGTTAGTTGGTCAATAACTAATCCACATCGTTCAACTGCTTTTTCTAAATTTTTAACTAGATCGTTATGACAGGTGATTAAATGTACATTTGCTTTTAATTTTACACCCGACAAACCGATTGGATTGTTAATTCGACCTTGAGCATCAATGGAATACTCTTGAGGAATAACATGTAATAAACGTTGCTCATCACGTATTTTCACTGAACGAGCATTATGTAAGACACTCTCTACATCATAAGAAGTGACTTCATGTGCTTCTATCGCCCAGGTTCCGGTTTCATTAATCGATTCGATATGCGAACCAGACACAGATAAGTTCACCGATGAAACACGACAGTCGGCCATATCTTCAGCTTGTTTTAATGCAGTTGTGATAGATTCAACCACTAAATCTAGATTAGTGACGGAGCCTTTATCTACACCTTTTGAAGGAGCAGAGCCCACACCAACAATATTAATTGCATCGTTTGCTAATAACTCACCAATCAAGACAACGACTTTATGGCTACCGATGTCTAAACCAACTGTGTAATTACTTTCCATTCGTTCATCACCACTTTCTCTCGTATAAGAGAATAATTAACTTTATTGTAATACTAATTATAGTAAATATATGATTAATTTCACTATTTTAAATTCTACTCACAATGAGACAGTCATTTTTAGGGAAAAATCAACCTATTTTACTAAGCCATTATGTTGAGTAATTCAACATCACTTAATTTCTATTTTTTCTGCTCTTTTTCAGCTTCTTTCCAACCGATTGCTAACCCAGTGTCGTAACGCAAGTCAACGTAATCGATGGTGTTAATATCATAATTTTCAGCAATCCTCGGGAAAGCCTTTAAAAATATCTGAATACGCTCAAGCTTCTGCTCTTTACCTAACTTTAAACTGATCCCATTTTTTAATACTAGCTGTGTCGCATTACGTTTATCACTAGACAAACCGGCAATACGATAATGACTAGGTTGCAAGAGTTGCTTTAATTGCAAATACGTAGTTAAAACCACTTCAGCTTGATCATCTTCGCCGGATAAAGCGATGTATTGATCATCTGGATCAGGGTTAACATCAATAATTTCGCCAAAGCGATTTAGCAATGATTTTTCATTCCAAGAAGCTGCAATAGCTTGCTCAACAATATGGATTTTTAAGGTATCCGGCCAATGTTTACGAATCGATGCTGAATAAACCCATGGTTTCTCTTCTAACTGTTTTTGTATTTCAGCAATCTTTAAGGTGAAGAAATTCAACTTATCATGCTGTTTTGCTAACACACTTCTTACCACATCTTCCGTCACATGATGACGCTCACCCGTCAAAATTAATGCCGTCAACGGTAAAGATTTTTCGTCTGTTAACCAATGCTTTAACTTAAAAAATCCATCTTGCAAGGTATAAATCAACAGTAAAAAAATAAAGAAGCTAATCCATTTACTGATGGTGATTTTTTTTAGCTTCAGCCACATAAATTATAAGGTTTGCTCTAAAATACGTAATACAAGTTGATCAAAACTAATACCAGCCTGTTTTGAGGCTTTTGGCACTAGGCTAGTTTCCGTCATACCAGGTACAGTATTCACCTCTAACAAGTACCAGTTATGTTGTTCATCACGCATAAAATCAACACGTCCCCAACCGCTACAACCGACCGCCATAAAAGCTTCTTCCGCTAGCTGGTTTAATTCATTTAACTGCTGCTCATCTAGCCCACAAGGACACAAGTATTGGGTATCAGTAGACTGATACTTAGCTTGGTAATCATAAAAGGTATGAGACGTTTTCATGGTGATCGCAGGTAAAGCTTTACCATTGAGCATAGACACGGTGAATTCATCACCAGTGATCCAAGACTCTAATAATACTTTTGTATCGTATTTGAAGGCGTCTTCTAATGCAGCGACCAACTGTTCAGCCGTTTCTGCTTTAGCCATACCGATGCTTGATCCTTCATGTACAGGTTTCACTATCACAGTACCAGATAGACTGCTAAGTATATCTGCAGCCTGCGCTGCTTCAAAGTTTTCTTTGATAATAATTTGATACGGTGCAGTTGGTAACTGGCAACTTTGCCAAATTTGTTTAGTTTTGGCTTTATCCATACCAATCGCAGAGCTAGAAACATCACTACCAGTGTAAGGTATCTCTAATGTTTCAAGGAAACCTTGGATTGTGCCATCTTCGCCACCACGGCCATGCAACACGATAAAAGCACGGTCAAAACCTAAGGTTTTGATTTGTGATAAGTCATCATGTTTAGGATCAACAGCATGTGCATCGACACCTTGACGCAGTAATGCACTTAATACTGCATTACCTGAACTTAATGACACTTCACGCTCTGCGCTATTGCCACCAAATAAAACCGCTACTTTACCAAATTCTGTTGTCATTAATTTGCGCTCGCTTGTTGCATTTTTTCAATATCTAGCTTGAACTCAGCTAGCGTTTTAACTACTGCTCCGATATTACCAGCACCTTGAGTCAGCACTAAGTCTCCATCTTGTAAGACTTTTGCTAACGCACTAGGTAACGCAGCTGGTGAAGGGACAAAAATAGGCTCTTTACCACTTTGTTGACGAATAGTACGACATAAAGAGCGGCTATCTGCACCAGCAATAGGTGTTTCGCCAGCGGCATAAACATCTAGTAACAATAATTGATCTACCTGTGATAACACATGAGCAAAATCTTCATATAGATCGCGTGTACGTGTGTAACGGTGCGGCTGATAAGCCATCACTAAACGTTTTTCAGGCCAGCCTTCACGTGCTGCATTAATTGTCGCCTGTACCTCTGTTGGGTGATGACCGTAATCATCAGCTAACATCGCTTTACCACGACCTGTTTCGAATTCACCGTATTGTTCAAAGCGACGACCAATACCTTCAAAGCTCTCTAAAGCAGCTAAAATTGCTGAATCATCAATGTCATCTTCCATCGCCACTGCAATCGCAGCAGCTGCATTTAAGGCATTATGTTTACCCGGTAAATTAAGATGGATAGTTAAATCAGGGCGATTTGCTCTGTGCACGATAAACTCACTGCGATTAACTGTTTGCTTAAAACCAGAAATACGCACATCAGCTTGTTCGCTAAACCCATAAGTGACACATTGACGTGCAAAACGAGGGATCAGCTCCTCTACTACTTTATCGTCTAAGCAAACCACTGCCGTACCGTAAAACGGTAAGTTTTGAATAAATTGGACAAAGGTATCTTTTAATACTTCAAAGTCACCTTGATAAGTATCCATATGATCCGCTTCGATGTTAGTCACTACAGACACCATTGGCTGTAAGTGCAAGAAAGATGCATCACTTTCATCAGCTTCGGCAATTAAGTAACGGCTTTGTCCTAATTTAGCATTAGTACCCGCGCTATTTAACAAACCACCAATAACAAAGGTCGGATCTAAATCAGCTTCACGGTAAATACTCGCAATCAAACTGGTAGTAGTTGTTTTACCATGGGTACCGGCAACAGCCACACCATGACGGTAACGCATTAACTCAGCAAGCATCTCTGCACGACGCACCACTGGAATACGCGCTTGTTTAGCAGCTAACAATTCTGGGTTTTCAGGATTAATAGCGGTAGAAACAACAACCACAGAAGCGCCGTAAATATTTTCTTGTGCGTGGCCAATAAAGACCTCAACACCTAATGAACGCAGACGTTTAACCACAGTGTTTTCAGCGATATCAGAACCAGTGATTTTATAACCTTCATAGGCTAATACTTCGGCAATACCGCCCATACCCGCACCACCAATACCAACAAAATGAATCTGTTTTACACGACGCATTTCTGGGATCATGGTACGAATTTCTGCTAGTTCAATTTTTATCATCGGGATTCACTTCTACTTTATTTTGATACTAAAGACAGACAAACATCAGTCACTTGCTGCGTTGCCTCTCTAATAGCTATATTTTTACAATTTTGACTCATTTCATTAAGTAACAGCCTATTTTGACTTAATGTCATCAAACATTCACTTAATTTATTCGCATCCAACTCTTTTTGCGCAATTAATATCGCGGCATCAGCACTTACTAAACTTTGTGCGTTTTTGGTTTGGTGATCATCCACAGCATGAGGTAGAGGAACAAAGATAGCAGGTAGCCCTACCACCGCAACTTCAGCTACGGTTAATGCACCTGCTCGACATATAATCAAGTCTGCCCATTGATAGGCAGAAGCCATGTCGCTAATAAACTCTTGTACTTGGTAATCAACCTGAGTTTGTTGGTAACTCTCAGTTACCGACTCTGAAAAACCTTTGCCAGTTTGATGTAAAACAGACACCTGCCGAGCATCGAAGTTCAGCAATGCATCGGGAACTGTTTCATTTAAAACTCGAGCGCCTAAACTTCCACCAATCACTAATACTTTTAAAGCTTGCTCTGGAGTCGAAAAAACTTTTTCAGGCAAGTCTAATAGATCTTTTCTAATTGGATTCCCTACTAAAACAGCCTTTTCACCAGAAAATGCACCGCTAAAGCCCATTAACACTTTTTTAGAAAAATAGGAAAGAATGCGATTAGTTAAACCCGCTGTTGCGTTTTGTTCATGCAGCACAACCGGAATTCCCATTGTCCAAGCTGCAATACCACCGGGTCCACTGGCAAATCCCCCCATACCTAACACTAAGTCTACGTTACGTTTTTTTAATACTTTACGTGCTTGGAAAATAGATTTTATCACTTGAAATGGCGCTGCTAATAGACGCTTAATTCCATTACCTCGCACACCTACTACATCAATAAAGTCGATTTCATAACCGTGCTCAGGAACCAGTCTAGCTTCCATTCTGGCAGCAGTGCCTAACCAGCTTACTTGCCACCCTTCCTCTTTTAACTTATTCGCCACAGCCAAACCAGGAAAAACATGCCCGCCAGTGCCGCCAGCCATCACTAATAGCGTTTTTGTTTTATTCATTATTTTCCACCACAGCTTCGTTTGCTTGTTTAGCAACACTTGGCTTTTTCTTATTTTTTTTAGTAATACGCGCCTGTGCAGAGTGAATGCGCGTTTCAAAATCGATTCTTAATACCAGACCAACCGCTATCGCGATAGTGATCAAACTGGAGCCACCATAACTGATCAACGGCAATGTTAGCCCTTTAGTTGGTGCAATACCTGAAGCCGCGCCGATATTAACGGCTGTTTGAAAAGCAAACCAAATAGCGATACCGATAGCAACATACCCCGAAAATATCAGGTTCTTTTCCAGCGCCCTTTTACCAATAGAAAAGGCTTTATAAACCAATACAAACTCTAAAATAATAACGATGCTTACACCAATAAAACCTAATTCTTCGGCTAAGATAGCCATAATGAAATCGGTATGCGCTTCAGGTAAGTATTCCAATTTTTGTACTGAGTTACCTAAGCCTTCGCCAAACCAACCACCCCGGCCAAAGGCCATTAATGATTGCGTTAACTGATAGCTTCGGCCAAATGGGTCTGACCATGGGTCTAAGAAACCAAAGACCCTTGCCATACGGTAAGGAGAGGTCACAATCAGCAAAATAATCACCGACAATAACGCAACAGCAATCCCCACGAAGGAGATCATGCGTGCATTAGCGATAAAAAGCATGCCCATCATGATCACTACAATTACTACGGTTGAGCCTAAGTCAGGCTGTAACAGTAACAACATAGCCAGGATCGCTAATACCACTAATGGCTTGATAAAACCTTTGATGGTATCAATTACTTCCTTTTGACGACGCATTAGGTAGCTGGAAATAAACAGAACAACCGAGAGTTTCCCGAATTCAGAGGGCTGGATATTTAATGGCCCTAAACGTAACCAACGCAATGAACCATTAACTTCAGTACCAATCACCAGTACAGCTAATAACCCTAAACCAGAAAGTAACAAAATAACCGGGGTATATTTATGCCAATGATCAATGGGAATAGAGACCACTGCCGCTAAGATAAACAAACAGAGAATAATGTAGATCAGGTGGCGCTTTAAAAAACGAAATGGGTCTGCAGATAATGCAATCCCTTCAGGCATAGAGGCTGATGCAACAATCACTAAGCCAATCCCCATCAAGGTAAAAACCAACACCAGAAATGAACGATCATAGGCACGTGGGTGAGTTTCTGACTCCACGGTTAAAGATTGATATAGATTACCTAATCTCGCTGCTATCGCACGGAACATCAGAGTGACGCCTCCGTTAATTGATTCACTAACTGAATAAAATGATTACCACGCGCCATGAAGTTTTTGTACATATCTAAACTCGCACAGGCAGGTGTTAAAATAGCCAGGTCGCCAGTAGTCGCATGTTGCTCAATATGATTCACCGCTTGCATCAAATCAGCAACGATAATTGCCGATGGATGCTGTGCAGCAATCAGTGCCGCATCTTGACCAAAGCAGACAATTTGTCCCTTAATTTCCGTTAACACAGGAGCTAACTCAGTAAAATCAGCCCCTTTACCATCACCACCTAAAATAACATGTACTTTGCCGGTAATAGTTTCCGATAAACCTAACAAGGCTGCTTGCGTCGCGCCTATATTGGTGGCTTTAGAATCATTAATCCAACGCACACCTTGATGTTCAGCAACAAATTCACATCGATGACTTAAGCCTTTGTAAGTTTGTAATGCAGCCAGCATTGCCTTCATAGGAAGATCAACCTGTTGCCCTAAAGCAAGCGCAGCTAACGCATTCATCCAGTTATGTTTACCACTTAATTTAATTGCACTGCAAGGCAATAATGGCTGTTGGTTTTGCGCTAAAAAAGGTTCGCCCTGCTGCGCTATCAATCCGAACTCTGAATGGTCAACACCAAAGCTAAGTTGTGGTTGTTGCAAAGTAAAAGTAAGTGGGTCATCGCGATTGATTAAGCACACTTTACTTTGTGTATATATTTTGTGTTTTGCATCGATATAAGCTTGATAGCTTGGATAGCGATCTAAATGATCTTCACTGATATTTAAAATAGTTGAAACATCAGCATTTAAAGATGAAGTGGTTTCTAATTGGAAACTTGAAAGTTCTAGTACATACAATTGTTTATCAGGGGATAATAGATCTAATGCAGGTACACCGATGTTGCCGCCAACGCCGACTTTAACGCCAGCATGGGCAGCCATTTCACCTAATAATGTGGTTACCGTACTTTTACCATTAGAGCCGGTAATAGTGACTAACTTTGCATCTTGATAAGCGGGCGTTGCTAACTCGCGAGCAAATAACTCAATATCACCAACCACTTCTGCACCCGCTTCTATCGCTGTAGCAATTGCAGGGGTTGCAATAGCAATCCCTGGGCTAACCACTAATAGATCATAGCTTGATAAGCGTGTTGCAGATAAAGGACCAATCACTAACTCAGTATTAATATCTAAGCTATCTTTACCAGGAGGAGCAGAGCGAGTATCAAAGACAGTAACATTAATCCCTTTATTATTGAAAAAAGTCACACAAGATAAACCTGTCACACCTAAACCAATAATAGCAACTCGCTTACTTGTCATATTAACGTACCTTCAATGTCACTAGTCCGACTAAGACTAATACAATTGTGATAATCCAAAAACGTACAATAACACGTGGTTCAGGCCAGCCTTTTTTCTCATAATGGTGATGGATGGGTGCCATTCTGAAGATACGTTGCTTACGCATTTTATAAGAGCCTACTTGCAAAATAACGGATACGGTTTCCAATACAAAAATACCGCCCATAATCACCAATAAAAACTCTTGTCTTACCAGAACAGCAACCACACCCAGAATAGCGCCCAATGCTAATGAGCCTACATCGCCCATAAATACTTGTGCAGGATAGGTGTTAAACCATAGGAAACCTAACCCAGCTCCAACAATCGTTCCGCAAATAATCACTAACTCACTGGCTTGTGGGATATAAGGAATGAATAGATAGTGTGAATAGTTAATATGGCTGGTTAAGTAAGCCACTAATGCAAATGCAGCAGCAACCATTACTGTTGGCATGATAGCCAAACCATCCAAACCATCTGTTAGATTAACGGCATTACTACTACCTACTACGGTGAAATACACTAAAGGAATAAACAATAGGCCCAAGTAAGGCATATATTCTTTAAAGAAAGGAACCACTAAAGTTAATTGCGCATCGCCCTGTGCAGTCAGGTATAACACGACTCCTAACACTAACGCAGTAACCGATTGCCAGAGGTACTTCCAACGCGCAATCAAACCATCTGGGTGTTTACGTACAACCTTTAAGTAGTCATCCATAAAACCAATGGCACCAAATGAGATGGTCGTAAACATCACCACCCATACATAAAGATTATCTAGTCTTGCCCATAACAGTGTACTTAACACGATAGCGGCAAGAATTAACAAACCACCCATAGTCGGTGTACCGGCTTTACTAAAATGAGATTCAGGGCCATCGTCACGTACAATCTGGCCTATTTGCTGGCTTTGTAAGTAACGAATTAATTTAGGCCCGGCCCACAATGAAAATGCCAATGCGGTTAACACAGCTAACACCATTCTCACGGATAAGTATGTTAAAACATTGAAAAAAGTATAATGACTCGAAAGTAACTCTGCTAACCAGACGACCATTTTTTAAAATCCTATTTTGTAAAGCAGCTTAATAGCTGATGATGAAGCTTACGCACTAAATTTCCCTTTAATGAAAGCCACGATCTCTTCCATCCTTGCACTGCGCGAGCCTTTAACAAGCACCACTACTTTCGATTTTTGACCACTTAAAAAAGCATCAAGTGCTAATTCAAGTTGTTGTTTGTCTGAGAAGTGTTCCGCCTCTGCGTTTTGAGAGGCCGCATTATACGCATTTGTTGCTAGTTGACTCAAATGTCCAACCGTAAATAATTTCTCAATGCCTTTTTGTTGAGCATACTCACCAATTGCAGCGTGCTCTTGTTCAGCATAATCACCCAATTCGCCCATATCACCACAAATTAACAGGCGTTGGCCTTGATATTGCGCTAATAGATCAATACCTGCATTCACTGATGCAGAGTTGGCATTGTAAGTATCGTCAATCACAGTCAACTGTTCAGACAATACAGAACAATTAACACGGCCAGCCACTTGCTGTAACGTTTCTAACCCTTTTTTAATGCTTAATAACGAGCAACCTAGGGCTAACGCCATACTACTTGCCGCCAATGCATTACTGACATTATGTAAGCCTGGAAGGTTCAACTGCACATCAATATTTTGCAGATTATTTACGTATTCTGAGCAGCTTGCTGAATTAATGTTCAATGTGAATTGCGCTTGCCCTAATGGGTTACTGCTAATGTCGGTAGCAAACACATCTGCGGCCTGGTTTTTAGGCTCTTTTGAAAAGCAAATATAACGCTGTTTTTGTTCAGTTAATCGAGTAATGAACGTCTCTGCAAATTTAGCATCAAGATTCACAACCGCCGTCCCCGTTGCATTTAAGTTTGACCAAATCTCTGATTTTGCGGTGGCCACTCCTTCAAGAGAACCAAAGCCCTCTAAATGTGCTGGCATAATATTATTAACTAAAGCCACATCGGGTTTTGCCAACGCTGACGTATAAGCAATCTCACCAATATGGTTTGCACCTAATTCCACCACAGCAAATTGATGTTGCTGTGCCAATCTTAGTAGGGTTAAAGGTAAACCAATGTCATTATTAAAATTGCCCGCCGTTGCTAATACGGCATTTTGATTGTCGCAATGTACAGTTAAGATGGCGCTTAGTAACTCTTTACAGGTTGTTTTACCATTACTGCCAGTAATAGCAGCGCATTTCAGGTTGCTGATTTGCTCTCTGACGTAACGCCCTAATAATCCTAATGCAATACGTGTATCTGCTACTTCAATTACGACATTATTGAATGAGATAGCAAGGTCACTCGCTTCCTCTACCAATAAAACAGCTGCGCCCTGTTCAAGAGCACTGGCTAATAGTTGGTGGGCATCAAATGATGGACCTTTTAAGGCAATGAATAGATCGCCTTGTTGAATAGTACGAGTATCTGTACTGACACTGTTAATAGAAACACAAGCGCATTTAGCGGCGCTATGATAACCTTTTCTTAAACGGCCCTGAGTTGCTTCACATAACTGTTCGACAGTAAGTTCAATCATTGGTGTTGTCCTGTATTGCTTGTTCTTTGACTAATGCTTGTAGTGTTTCTCGATCACTATAATGCACTTTTTTATCACCAAATATCTGATAATCTTCATGACCTTTACCCGCTAATAACACTATATCGTGTTGTTGTGCATTAGCTAATAAGTATTGAATCGCTTGTTGTCGCTCATGTATCACTAGCGCTTTCTCTGGTTTTTTTAACCCTGCTTTAATATCTTCTACAATTAAAGTCGCCTCTTCACTGCGAGGATTATCATCAACAATCACTACTAAGTCAGCACCTTGTTCTGCAACGCTAGCCATTAGCGGGCGTTTACCTTTATCGCGGTCTCCACCACAACCAAATACCGCAATAATACGACCTTGTTGTTTATGATGTTGTAATGCTTGTAAGGAATTATCTAATGCATCGGGTGTATGAGCATAATCAACTACAAAGGTGATCTGTTGTTTCGCAAAGAAATACTGCTCCATTCTGCCTGGGACAACGGTTAACTCTGCCATCACTTTTTGGATGTCGTTTAAGCGCACACCATCAGCTAATAATGCACAACTTACCGCTGCCATATTTAATACATTAAAATCACCATAAAAAGGGCTAGTCATGATACCTGCCCCCCAACTTGAGGCAAACTCAAAGGCTAACCCTTGTGGGAGATAATCTACTTTAGTCACATTAAAGTAATGTTGCTTAGTGAAGCTTTGACCAATATTTAAACCATAAGCAATAGCGTCAGGGTATTTTGCTAACCAATCTCTTCCCACGGCATCATTGGCATTAATAATACGATGCTTTAAAGGAAATTTATCAAACAAGGTTTGTTTGGCTTCTGCATAGGCATGCATAGTGCCATGATAATCAAGGTGATCACGGGTTAAATTAGTGAAAATAGCGGTATTAAATGGCACCGCCGCAATACGCCCTTGCACTAAACCATGAGAAGAAACTTCCATGATCGTTTGCGTTGCACCTTGGGCTTGATAACTAGCTAACTCGCGGCACACTGAAATAGCATCTAATGTCGTATTTAAACTAGCTTGTAATTGGTTATATAAACCATTACCAATCGTGCCCATTTGCGCACTTTGTTGACCCAATAACATATAACTATTAGCTAAAAGACTGGCAATAGTCGTTTTACCGTTTGTACCAGTGACCGCAGTAACATGGTGTAAGTTTGACTGGGGAAAATAAAAGCGCATAGCAATCGCGCTTAATTTCTGTTGCAGCTGAAAAATGTGAATAACCGGCGTATCACCCTGAACACTTAATTTACCGTCTTCATGCTCTATTAAGGTTTCAGATAAAACGGCTGCAGCACCAGAAGCAATCGCGTTATCAATAAATTGACGACCATCACTAACAGCACCTTGTACCGCAACAAACAGATCACCGCAAGTGACTGCTCTGCTGTCTAAGGTCATGCCTGAAATTTTAACAGAAAGTGATGAAACTTGGTTTGGCAGTAAGTCTGCCAACAACCAAGAAAGTGGACAACTAGTATCGGGTTGAGCGCTGTCCGAGGCCATTATTTAGCCTCCAGGTAGGTGTAACTCTCATCTCCACCGTCAGGTAATACATGGGTTAACAGTAACGTACTTTTCATTACTTCAGAGAATACTGGTGCAGCTACATCACCTGCGTAATAACGGTCGCCTTGTGGCTCATTAATCATCACAGCAATCGAGAAACGTGGGCGAGTAGCTGGTGCTAAACCGGCAAAAACAGCAACGTAATCATCACCGTAACCACCTGCTTCCGCTTTACGTGATGTACCTGTTTTACCCGCAATACGGTAGCCATCAACTTTTGCTTTTGGTGCAGTACCGCCCTTTTCACTAACGCCTTCCATCATCTCTACTACTTCACGCGCAATATTTTCAGGAACAACTTGTTCACCAGGTTGTTTAGCACCTTTAATAATAGACAATGGATATTGCACACCACCGCTACCTAAAATACCGTAAGCTTTAGCTAATTGTAATGTGGTTGCCGTTATCCCATAACCAAAAGACATAGTCGCCAATTCAAAATCAGACCAACGGTGACGAATTGGTAAACGCCCCACGCTTTCACCAATTAAACCAATACCAGTATCATTACCTAAGCCAAAATCAGCAAAAGTTTGTTGCAACTCTTCAGGTTTTAAACGCAAAGCAAGTTTACTTACTCCAATGTTACTAGATTTTTTCAATATTTTGGCTAGGTGCATTTTACCGTAGTTATGGCTATCACGTACTCGACGACCACCTAAGTTCATCCAACCAGGAGACGTATCAATCACCTCATCAACATTGGTTTTATGATGGATTAACGCACTGGCTACAACTAGTGGTTTAACCGTTGAACCCGGCTCAAAGGTATCAGTAATGGCACGATTACGTAATTTATAGGCTTGGTATTGATTACGATCATTAGGGTTAAATGAAGGATAGTTAGCCATTGCAAAAATTTCACCGCTGTGAATATCGATCACCACAATCGATCCAGAGGTTGCATTATTCATTTTCACAGCACGTTTTAATTCACTGTAAGCCACGGCTTGAATACGTTGATCTATGGTTAGTTGTAAATTACCCGCTAGCTTTTTCTCTTTTAAGACTTCAATATCATCGATCACATTACCTAAACGGTCTTTACGTACACGGCGCTTACCGGTTTGCCCTTCTAGATAATCATTGTAACTTTTTTCAATACCTTCAATGCCCTGTGCATCGAGATCCGTTAACCCTAAAATATTGGCATTAATTTCACCCGTTGGGTAAAAACGATGCGATTCAAGTTGGCTAGCAATACCTGATAACTTTAACTGTTTTACATATTGCACAACTGGATCATTAACTTGGCGTTTTAGATAAGCAAAACGAGAACGAGGTTTTTGTAATACCTTTGCTAAGTCTTCCATTTTAATATCAAGCACTTCAGCTAGAGCCGGCCATTTTTTTGATTCATAAAAGAACTTTTTAGTATGACGCTCTAGGCCAGTTTTAGGGTTAACAACCACACTGTTTTCCCACTCATCTTTAGTGAAAGCAAAGTGTTTTTTAACTTCTTTAGGATCAACCCAAATGGCATAAGCAGGCACACTGATCGCTAACTCTTCACCATTACGATCTTCAATATTGCCACGGTGTGCAACAGAACTAGTGACACGTAAACTACGTTTATCAGCTTCATTCGTCAGGTATTCAGGCTCTAGGATTTGAATAAAAGCAAGGCGAGAGATCAAGGCAACGGCGATCAAAGATATAGTGACGGCTACAAAAAGATATCGACCCGACGAATACGTTGGATAGACTTTTTTCTTGCGCGTTTGAGGACCTGCTTTAGGCCTTGATGTGCTGCGTTTTCTATTCATCGGATTTCCACTAATACACTATTTTTTTTAGTTGGCTGTGCCATTGATAATTGGTCACCAGCTACGGAACGGATCCGACTATGTTCATCAAGCGTATGCTCTTCGATCAATAAGTTTCGCCATTCAATCATTAAGTTGTCTTTCTGTTGTGACAAATACTCTTTTTTTGTCACCAACTCGCGTGTTTCATGCGTAATATAAATGTTATATAACGCACTGATTAATATCATTATGCCTAGAATGACCAAGATGGCGTTGTGACGTAAGTCAGCCAAAATAATCAGTAATAAGTTATCACGCGATGCCACCATCTTAGTTTGCCTCTGGCTGTCTAAGTTTTTTAGCAACACGTAACACAGAACTGCGCGAGCGCGGGTTTTCTTGAATTTCTGCAGCACTGGGTTTTAATGCCTTGCCCACAGATTTAACGTTCTTACCGACTTGCATTTGTGCATCGGTTAACGGCAAACCTGCTGGATACTCAGGGCCTTTTTCTTGTTTACGAATAAAGCGTTTTACAATGCGATCTTCCAGAGAATGGAAACTGATCACTGATAGTTGCCCACCAATTGCCAAAATATCTAAAGCACCATCCAGTACTTTATGAATCTCTTCTAGTTCACTGTTAATGTAGATGCGAATCCCTTGGAAGCTACGTGTCGCGGGGTGTTTCTTCTTTTCACGCTTAGGGCATAAACGTTCAATTAACTGTGCTAACTGTAAAGTACGTGTAAAAGGCGTTTCTTCGCGATCAGCAACAATTGCACGCGCAATACGATAAGCAAACTTCTCTTCACCAAAGGTTTTTAATGCCCAGCCGATATCATCAACATCTGCTTTTGCTAACCAATCTGCAGCACTGATCCCTGATGTAGGATCCATACGCATATCTAATGGGCCGTCACGCATAAAACTAAATCCACGCTCTGCATCATCTAATTGTGGTGATGACACACCAAGATCTAATAACACACCATCAATCTTGCCAGCTAATCCCATCTCTTTAATATATTCAGCAATACCAGAAAAAGGCCCATGAACGATATCAAAACGGCTATCTTCTAACTTTAATGCTTCGGCAGTGGCAATCGCACGTGGATCACGATCGATCGCAATTAATCGACCGTTAGGGCCTAGTTTGGACAAAATATGACGAGAGTGACCACCTCGACCAAAGGTGCCATCAACATAAATGCCATCAGGTTTAATCGCTAAACCATCCACAGCTTCATCTAATAATACGGTTATATGCTCACTCATTAGAACGAGAACTCCTTAAGAGAATCACTTAATTCCATGCCTAACGACATATCACTTTGTAGATCTTGCTGTACTTGTTGATGCCACACTTGCTCATCCCAAATTTCAAATTTATTCAATTGCCCTACTAACATTATCTTCTTATCTAATTTTGCGTGTTGACGTAGTGTCGGTGCGATTAAAGTACGTCCACTTTTATCTAGTTCACACTCACTGGCATGCCCTAATATCAAGCGTTGTATACGTCTTTCCTGTGGGTTGGTACTGGATAAACCGCGTAGTTTATTTTCTATCAATAACCATTCATGTAATGGATAAAGTAATAAACAATTTTGAGATTGAAAATCGATGGTGCACACAAGTTGACCCTGACAGTTATCCATCAGCCAATCACGATACCGAGTCGGGATCGCAATACGTCCTTTTGTATCAAGATTTATTGCATTTGCACCACGCAACATGATTATTCAATTCCATTTTAGATGGGTAAATGATCCACTTTTTCAGAAAAAGATCCACAAATCGACACTTTTCCCCACTTTTGACCACCCAGTCTAATAAACTCCAATATTATTGCAAGTGATGGATCTTTTAAAAAAGTGACACAGATCACACTTTCCCCTGGAATGCATTTAATTTGTATGGTTTATCAGTTAATAAAAATGTGAAATTAACCTCAAAAGGCGACCAATTTATAAGTTGCGTGATATACTCCGCGGCTTATTACAATTTAATCAATAAAAACGGAAGGAAATTCCCTTGCAAGACGACCAATTAAAAGCATTTCTCATTGACCAACTTGAAGACATGAAAGCAAAAGATATCGTAACCATCGATGTGGCTGATATCTCTGATGTGACTGATACATTAATTATCTGTACGGGTACTTCAAAACGTCATGTACGTTCAATTGCAGAGCAAACTGCATTGGCAGCTAAAAACGCCGGCGAAGTGCCACTAGGCGTTGAAGGCCTTGAAGGCAGTGAGTGGGTACTGATTGATATGAGTAATGTTGTCGTGCATGTAATGCAAGACGAAACTCGTCAATTCTACCAATTAGAAAAGTTATGGACTGAAACGGCATAATGAAAATTCAGCTAATTGCAGTGGGCACCAAAATGCCCGACTGGGTTGAAAAAGGTTACCTTGAATACGCACGACGCTTCCCGAAAGAGATGCAACTTGAGCTAGTGGAAATTAACGCAGGTAAACGTGGTAAAAATGCAGACATTAAACGCATTTTAAAAAAAGAGGGTGAACTAACCTTAGAAGCGATCCCAAAAGGTAACAAAATTGTCACGCTGGAAGTGACTGGGAAATCTTGGACCACAGAGCAATTAGCCAGTGAAATGACCAAATGGCAACACGATGGGCGTAACATTAGTTTGTTAATCGGTGGCCCTGAAGGATTAGCGCCTGAATGCATCAAATTATCTGAACAACGTTGGTCACTTTCTGCATTAACATTACCGCATCCCTTGGTTCGTATTATTGTTGCAGAAAGCTTGTACCGCGCATTTACCCTAACAATTAATCACCCTTACCACAGAGAGTAGATGGTGAAAAGAAAACGTAATAGCATCCGTAACCACAGTGCTGAATCTGCCCTCTTCATGCGCAGAACCATTGTGGTTTTCTTAGGGATCTTATTTGCCGTAGGCATTTTATTTACCAACCTGTATTACCTGCAAATAAACTCCTTTGATACTTATAAAACACGCTCCAATGCCAACCGAATCAGCGTACAGACCGTCCCACCAAACCGAGGTTTAATCTATGATCGAAATGGCGTTATTTTAGCTGAGAACCGTCCGGTATATAGTCTGCAAGTTATCGCGAATAAAGCCAATGACTTGAAAAATGATATTAAGCGTTTAACCAAACTCCTCTCCTTAACCGATGACGAAATCGAGAAATTTAATAAAAATAACCGCTACTCTCGCTCCTTCAAAGCAATCACCATACGTGACCAACTGACACCCGAAGAAGTGGCACTATTTACGGTTAACCAACATCTTTTCAAAGGCTTTTCGATCCAAGCGAGTTTAAAACGTTACTATCCGTTTGGTAACGCCTTTACTCATGTATTGGGTTACATTGCTAAAATCAATAACCGCGATTTAGAAAAAATTGAAGCAAAGGGTGAACGAGCACGATACCAAGGTACTCACTACATTGGTAAGCTAGGTATTGAGAAATATTACGAAGATATATTGCATGGTCAACCAGGACAACGCCAAGTAGAGGTAGATAGCTGGGGTAAGGTTATCCGTACTTTGAGCTTTACCGCACCCACACCTGGTAAAGATATAAAGCTTAATATTGATATTAATTTACAGCTAAAAGCCCAAGAGTTACTTGGTGATAACCGCGGTAGCATTATTTTAATGGATGCAAGAAATGGATCAATCTTAAGCCTTGTTTCTGCACCAAGCTACGATCCTAACTTATTTGTAACTGGGATCAGTCAAAAACAATATCAAGCTTTATTAGAATCTCGAGATCGTCCATTGATCAACCGAGCAACACAGGGTCGTTACCCGCCAGCTTCAACGATCAAACCACAAATGGCACTATTAGCCTTAGATGAAAAAGTGATCACCGAAGAAACTCAAGTTTACGATCCAGGTTGGTGGATAGTACCTAACTCAAAACGCCGCTTCCGTGACTGGAAACGTTGGGGTCATGGTTTAGTTGATGTATTTCATGCTATCGAGCAAAGTTGTGATACTTTCTTCTACGATACTTCTTATAAACTAGGTATTGATCGTATTGAGCCCTTTATGCGTTTATTTGGTTTTGGTGAATACAGTGGATTAGATCTCGCAGAAGAGACTAAAGCGATCATGCCATCTCGTGATTGGAAACGCTCTCGTTTTAATCAACCTTGGTATGATGGTGACACTATCTCGATTGGTATTGGTCAAGGTTACTGGACAGTAACGCCTATTCAGTTAACTAAAGCAACTGCTATGTTAGCGCGTCGTGGTGATAATATTAAACCGCATATTTTGCAGTCTATTATTTCAGCTGATGAAACAGTGACACCTAAATACGATACCAGTAAGAAAGTAACATTGGCTAGTGAACGCTACTGGGAGATAGCATTAGAAGCGATGCAAGGTGTAACCAGTAAACGTCGTGGTACCGCTTACCGTAGTTTTGGCGATGCAGATTATACAGTGGCTGGTAAATCGGGTACTGCACAGGTCATTAACATTAAAGAAGATGAAGTTTATGATGCAGATAAAATCAGTGAACGTCATCGTGATAACGCCATGTTTATTGCCTTTGCCCCTTTTGAGTCACCTGAAATTGTAGCAACCGTAGTATTAGAGAATGCCGGTGGCGGTAGTACCAACGCGGCCCCTATTGCCCGTGCACTATTTGATGAATACTTTAAAGAGAAAGAACAAGTGTCACCTATACCAACCACCTCTTCAGCGGATCAGTAAATATGGTTAGTACTCAAGCTCAAAAAAGCATTTTTTACCGTTTGCATATCGACCCTTATTTACTATTGGGTCTGTTTGCCTTAATGAGCATCAGCTTAACTGTATTATATTCTGTGGGTGGCTTGGATATGCTATATCGTCAGGTTACTCGCTTAGCGATAGCCCTTGCGGCGATGATTTTTATCGCACAAATACCGCCTGAATGGTACCAACGCTGGACACCCGCAATCTTCCTGGTCAGTGTGCTACTATTAATTGCAGTATTAGTCATTGGTCATACCGGTAAAGGTGCACAACGTTGGTTAGACTTAGGCTTTACTAAGTTCCAACCCTCAGAAGTAATGAAGCTGATCATGCCGTTAATGGTCGCCTATTATATTAGTCAGTTCACCATGCCAACACGCTTTAGACAAGCCTTTATTGCATTACTTATAGTGGTTATCCCAACCTTATTAATCGCTAAACAACCTGACTTAGGCACCTCTATTCTAGTAGCCTCTTCAGGGATATTTGTGTTGTTTTTATCGGGTGTTTCTTGGATATATATCGGCCTAGCCGTAGCAGCGGTATTAGCTTTTATTCCTATTTTATGGTTTTTCTTGATGCTCGATTATCAACGAGGGCGAGTATTAACGCTATTAAATCCAGAGGCTGATCCTCTAGGTGCGGGTTACCATATTATCCAATCGAAAATAGCCATCGGCTCCGGTGGACTGTGGGGTAAAGGTTGGATGCATGGCACACAATCACAACTGGAATTTTTGCCTGAACGCCATACCGATTTTATTTTTTCAGTTTTTTCAGAAGAATTTGGATTTGTTGGTGTCCTACTCCTGTTAAGCATTTATATCTTCCTGATAACACGTGGTTTGATCATTGCAAATCAAGCACAGGATGCTTTCACTAAACTGATCGCAGGAAGTATCACACTGACCTTCTTTGTTTATGTTTTTGTAAATATAGGCATGGTAAGTGGTTTATTACCTGTTGTAGGTGTCCCATTGCCGATAGTGAGCTTTGGGGGTACCTCGATTGTAACTTTACTTGCAGGATTTGGTATTTTAATGTCAATCCATACGCATAAACGATTTAATATTAAACGGTAGTTATATGATAAAACACCTGATCACCTTATGTTTTGTTGCCCTATTTTTAGCAGCATGTAGTAGCAATGAAACAGCAAAAACGGACAATACTAACAACCAAGATACTGCTAATGGTCGTTACCAATATAGCCAAGATCATGCTCCTGCAGAGATCCCACCGCTAGACAATGTTGAAGATGCAGTGCCACGTTATGAACCCTATTCGCGTGGTGGTAATAAAGATTACACGGTACGTGGTGTTGATTATGAAGTATGGCGTGATATTACCAAATTGACACAACGTGGTGGTGCCTCTTGGTACGGTAATAAGTTTCATGGTCACCTAACCTCTAACGGCGAACGCTACAATATGTTCTCCATGAGTGCGGCACATAAAAACTTACCATTGCCCAGTTATGTGCAAGTCACTAACTTAGAAAATAATAAACAGATCATCGTCCGTGTGAATGACCGTGGTCCTTTCCATGAAGGTCGTATCATCGACCTTTCTTATGCTGCGGCTGATAAACTAGATATTATTAAAGCGGGCACAGGACAGGTTGAGATTAAACTACTGCACTTCCCTGAAGAAACTGACACTTCCACACTTTATGAAGAACAAAGTGAAGCAGTGGATGGCAATTACAGTATTCAATACTTGGTGACCTCAAGCCCCGAAAAAGCAGAGCAACTCACTCAAAAAGCCACTCACAAATATCATGTGATGACCTACTTTGAGCAAAAAGGTGACCTATATTACCTAAGAGTTGGCCCATTAAGCAGCCAACGTAAAGCGGATAGACTACTTTCAGAGATTCGAGCAGACTATGAAAAAGCCTACATCATTCATACTAAATAGCTAAATAACTAAATAACTAAATAACTAAATAACTGATTAAGTTATTAAATAGCTAACAAAAAGCCCAATGTTATCACTAACATTGGGCTTTTTAATTTTCGAGAGTTAATTATATCAATCACGTTAGATATTAATTATACCAATTGTATTAAATAACTGATCTAAATTTTGCGCCGGAAAAATGGCTTAGTTTGAGGCGTAAGTTGATGTAAATGGTTGTTCCCTATACGAAACTTACAACGAAAAAATAAGGTGTTTTAACAAGTAAAATAGATCAGTTACTTACTATGATTGGTATTAATGGTGTGATTGCTAATATATCAATTACATTTAAGAAGTGATTGGTATTATACTCCTGTCCATATTTTTAAGCATAGAGACAACAAGATGGAATTCGATTTCAAAAAAGACTACTTTAGCGATAAAGCAACGGTCAAGCTATCAATGGG
>NZ_QOCB01000061.1 GCF_003318165.1 Psychromonas sp. B3M02 | reverse complement strand
AATACAATTGGTATAAGTTATACTGTCGAGGCTGTTTGGTTATTAGTCTATTAAAATAAGCAATAAAAGTGATAGCAACGTACAGATCTTTGCTATCACTTTTAAAGCTCCTCTTATAGCCTAAAGTTGATATGTGTTTAATCCCAATCCCATTCATAATAAGCATCAACTGCTTGAGATAATCCGCTTGAAGCTTCAATGTAGAATTGTTTGAATAACTCATAACGAATGGCAAAAATAGTAAAGGAGTCGAACACCCCTACGCCATAACTGACTTCAACACCTGGTGCGATAGTACCTTTTAATCCCACCGATTGTTCGCTACCTTGGCCACTAGAATCTAGTGACAGATCTTTAATACCAACACTTTCACCAATATTATTCATAACGCCGTCAGTCTGCCCTGCGCCTAAGTCAATTAATATCGCTGCTAGCTGACTGGTACTATCGTCACCTGAAGCACTTTCAATAGAGTAGCCTCGAGTAATATACGACAGTGCGTTTTGTTGCGACATCGATGGATCTGAGAAAATCGTTAATTCAATTTCATCAGGTGTGCCAGTTACACGTACACCTGCAGTCACGTTATCTTCAATATCTGAAGGATCGCGAATAGCTTCGATATTTAAATAAGGTGAATCTGCTAAACCTTGAAAAACAACACGGCTATTTTGTAATACTAGCTCCTGTGAGAAGGCGCGGTAACTCCCTTCTGAAAAGGTTAATTCACCATTCACAGTTAGTTCTTTGGTAAGCTCTTTTCGCACTAACAAATTACCTTTGATCAGAGAATCTAACCCAAGTGCTTGAATACGTAAACGGTCACCCATGGAAACTTTTACGTTTAGTTTCATTGGCAAATCAGCACTGTCAGTGGTTTCTTCTGCATCCACGACAATCACATCACTAGAGGTACTTACAGCACCTTCTGGTAACGCTTTTACGGTTATCTTACCTTTATCAATATTGATTTCGCCATCAACACTGATACTTTGGTCATAAATAAGATCAATATTTGGGCTAACATAGAGCTCTATTTGTGAATAATCTTGGATCAACATTTGATCGGCTTCTAAATGTACATCAGCTTTAAAGTCATCAGCCCAATTTAATAAACCAGATATATCAACACGGCCGTTTGATTGCTCTTTTTTATCATCTTTCTTAATGTTGGCAATACGTTGCGGAATACTGATAGTATTTTTAATCGCGGTATCCTTTATCGCCACTAAAGTATCGACAAAACTATTGGATTTTTTCTCTGGTGTTTTTTGATTATTGGTAAAGAAAAAACCAGCGATATCAGCCTTATTATTATCAATGTTAATTTGCGCATTTAAGTCCGAGACTTGTACCGGTGATGTTGGCGCTTTCATTACTGTTTCTGCGATTAATACTTGGCCTTTTAAAATAGGCTTATCCAATGTACCGCTGATATCAATGTCTGATTCTAAATGTCCTGATAACGCTTCCACTTGAGGAACAAGCACAGTAAAAGCATCAAAATTAGGTACTTGAAGGTTCAATTTTGCATTAATGCTAGGAGAGCTGTCATAAGGACTTACCTGGCCAGAAAGGTTCACATTGATCAAACCATCTGAAATAGCTTGTACAGAAAAGTCAGCATTTTGTTGATCCGCTTTTACTTCAATATGTAATTGCTCTACTGGGTAATTAATGGATTGTTGCTGTGAATTTGTATCCTTAATGTTCAGTGCAACTTGGTCTCCATCAAGATAGATATTGATGTTAGGTTTCCGGTTATTTACCCAAGAAATATCCACATCCGCATCCAACGCTCCATCTATCGTTAATGTATCTGGCATAAATGGCGTAAGACTGCTCATTAAAAATTGGTTAATACTGATATCAATATCACCATCTTCACCTGCACTTAATTTATTAACACAGAGTTGACCGTTGTTTGCATTACTTTGATCACTAGCAACCCAACAGTGTTCACTAACATTAACGGTCTGCCCATCCATTGTCACCGTGAAAGGTGATTCCAAGGTTAACTTACCCTGCTCACTGTCTATCAAGGCTTGTTGTAATTGCGCTTGCCAATCATTAACCTGTTGAGTAAAGGCCAAGGTTAAATCACTATTTGCCATGCTACTATTTAAATCAAGCTTAATATCATGTGTCACTTCTTTCTTGGTAACGGAATCAGGGGTGACAGATACATTAAGGGATTGGACTTTTTGACCGCTAGCCAGGATATCCTTCGCACTAACTGTTAGATTAGCATAAGGCAGTTCAGTAAGTGTTGCATCACCCTTGATAGTCAGTTTTCCTACACTATCTTTTAGGTAACCCAGGTTTTCAGCCGTGAGATCTGTGTTAACCTTAATCTTATCCAAACTGCCTGCTAGGTTAACTTGCCCTTGGATTTTACCTGCGGTTTCAACCACTATTTTACTTAAATCTTGGATATCTATAGTCAGAGCTAAGTCATTAATTTCTGCTACTTTACCATTTGCTGAAACGCGATTATCACCATTAATAATATTCAAGTTATTAACATTTATGCCCTTAGCTGCAGAGCCATTTGCAGTCCCGTCTATGGTTAACGGACGCGCTAAAAACTCACCCGCTAAGTCAATTGTTGGAAGGTCAAATGCCCACTGATTAGGGTCTTCAAGAGACACTGTGACAGATTGTTGTATATGACCATTTAACGTTGCTGGGTACTCGGCACTTAACGCTTCAAAATCAAGATGCTTAACATTAAGGTCACCTAGCCAAGTCAGTTGCTCTTTCCAATTAAGTTGTCCGACTAAAAGAACTTCACCTTGTAAGGTTTCAACTAATAATTGAGATAATGTTAAGCCGCTTAGATCACCTTGCCCCTTTAAGGAAAGTTCACCTTTGGGGAAGTCTGGTAATGCATAGTCTGCTGCAATATCAATTTGATAGTCGCTTAAAGTGCCTTCACTGGTTATATGTCCTTGATTAGTAATTATTTGTGGGTCACCAGTTAATGGCCAAGATAATTCTGACCATTGCACCTGCAATTGATGTGGTAAATTAGGACTATATAGATCAATTTGATTATCAATAGTGGCGCTAATTAACTGGGTTAAACTAATATGTGATGATAAATCACCTAAATCACCCTTTGCGGTTAACTCAATTTTTTGGCCCTTTAATAAAGTACTCGGATCCAGCTGCGCTACCTCTTTCACCTCAATGGAGGCTTGTAAGTCCATTGGGTAACGCTTACTGATATCAATATTACCCTTAAGATCTAGATTGGCTTCTGGTACATCTAATGCAAACTTGTGTATTGAAATTGCAGAACCAATATAATCAAATTGACTTTGCAAGCTGTTAATTTTTGCTACATTTTGTTGGTTTTGAATCAGAGTAAATCGATTAACATCTAGTTTCTTAACCAATAAATTAACGGGTAAAACAACTTCGGGTAGATCTCCCTCTTTTAAAATAGCAGGGATGCTATCAGGAATAACCAATGGTTTATTAATACTGCTATTAGCCGTCGGCGACTCTTCTTCGGTATCAGCCAGAGTAACCGTTAAACCGTCAATACTGGTACTAAGAGTGATATCACTATTTTCGCCATCAACGGCTAATAGTAATTGAGATAATTCTATCTTGAGCCCTGCAACATTAACTAGGGTGTTGTTAATATCTAAGCCTCGAATGTGTACAGGAATGGGAAACTCCACTTCCACTGGCTCTGATGTTTCTTCTTCAACTGCGGGGTCAGTGGATTCTGGTATATTAACCGTCGCACTGCCTACTTTTAGAGAATCGATACAAAACTCTTCAACGATACATTGCCAATCGAAGCGATAACTTACATCCTTTAATTCAATCAGCGTATCATCATCTTGCCAACGAATTAATTCATAGGTTGGAGAGTACAATAAACTACCTTCAGTAAGATTGATTTGTAATCGTGATTCAAATTTTTCCACTATATTAATCACTAGACTATTGCCAGAATGTGTATTTAACAGCCAAATAATTAAAATGACCAACACAAAAGTGATAAAAAACAGATATTTGAGAATTTTAAAAGAGGCAGGAAGAATGCTCATAATTCAGGACCAATCATAAAGTGAATTTTGAAGGAATCGCCAGTATCAGTTAACGGTGCAGCAACATATAAACGAATTGGGCCAACTGGAGATGCCCAGACAACACCTCCACCGACACTTTTCGAAAGCGCTTCTGAGAAATCATCGGTAGCCGTACCAACATCAGAAAAGACCGCCAATTTCCAACTCTCTGCGATCGGGAAACGATACTCTAAACTGGCCGTGGCTAAATAAGAACCACCAATTAAATAACCATCTGAATCTTCTGGCGCAATATCTTCATAACCATAACCACGGATACTTTGATCACCACCAGTGAAAAAACGCATAGAAGAAGGTACATCATAAATTGACTCAGAAAAAATCGCCCCTACCTCAGCGGATGCGACAAACTGATGACCAGAATAGGTTCGAATGAATTTAGTTTGACCATACACTTTTACTACATCATCGGTAGACAATAGGCTATCTTCAGCAAACTCGAAAAACACCTGCTTTTTATCACCCCAATCAACATTGATTCCACCACGACTTCTGGTTTTACTAAAACTGATACCAGGTAATATTAAGGCGGTTGAAAAGTCTTGTTGCCCTTGTGTACCTGACTCATTATCGTAACGTAAATATATAGTACGTAACCAGTCATTATCTAAACGCCAATGTCGATTAAAGCTGACCACATACTGCTTTGTGTCAGTATCATTCTGGTCAAGCATTTTGTAACCATTTTGAATCGAGTAATAGTTATAAAGCGGATCATCTATGGGTATTTTATAAACAATGGATGCTTCTTGTTTTGGATCTGACGCTGTTAAGCTTGCTTCAATAGAGTGGCCATATTGATTGATCCAAGGTCGTGTCCAGCCGAATGTCCCTCTCACACCTTCATCGGTACTGAAACCCAAGCCAGCAGTAAATGAGTCTTCAGGATTCATATAAGTAATAACATGAAGTGGGATACTTCTAACTTGCTTCTTTTCCATATTTGGTAGAATGGAAATACTTTTAAAGTAACCCGTTTGATTTAACTCTTGGTTGTAGCTGTTAAGAATATTAGTATCAAAGGGGTCTCCAACATTAAAGTTAACCAGGGAGCGTATATATTTTTCTGCGGGGGTATCTATGTCAAAAAATAACTCACCAAATTGATAACGTATGCCGCTATCAAACCATAAATGTACGATGGCTGTGTTATTTTTTTGCGTAACTTCTACTGAGGATTTACTAAATTCAGCGTCAAAGTAACCGTATCGTTGCGCTAAACTAGTAAAACGACTTTTGGCTGCAGCATATTCACTGTGGTTTAAATACCCCCCCTCTTTAATTGGGAAATCCAGCATATATTGTTGGAAATTTGCATCTTGTAATGCTTCGCCAGTGATTCTTAAGTCAACTTCTGTAATGGTAATACGCTGACCTAAATTGACATTTAAGATAACCGTTTGTTTATCACCCTGTTCATTAATACTGGTGGTGATCTCAGGTTGGTAATAACCAAGGGCGGTTAAGCTTTCTTTTGCGGTTTCCTCAACTTCATTTAGGTAACTAATATTATCAATGCTTGTTGGGGCAGAAATAGCACTTAGGTAGACTTTAATATTGTCCGTGGCTTGCTGGTCTGTACTTCCTTTAATCTCATAATCAACTGCTGCGTTTGCACTCAATGAGGAAGATATTAATAAGCAATAAACACATAATCTGTATAGTATTTTCATTAACTCTCTAATTTTTTCGATTTAATTGCTAACATATAGCAATGAAATAATATCAGCATCACACTCTGGAATCACAAATTATCTGTAATCAAAATTACGCTATATAACTGAATGTTGTCATTAACCATGATATGACTCAATACATCTCATAAAGTTTTACCCTTCGAGCATATCTATTATTGCAGTTTGACAGAAACAACAATTTAATGACAATCTGTTTATTACTGATTTTCCTGTAAAAGTGTAGATAAGGTGTTGTCATAAAATTGAATATTAGTATCTTGTGCTTGTTCAGCCATTTTTAAAGCCCTTACAGATTGATGTAACAATGTACTCGCTTGCACACCTATTGCAGGAAACAGTGTCAATCCAAAGGCACAATTTAACATGAATTGTTCATCAAACACTTTGAATGGCACCTGCAATGCAGATTCAAGGTCTTTTGTCATTTGTAAAGCTGCAGTTGCTGCGGCTTCATAATCTGAGCCAATATCATCAATGGAAATGACAAACTCAAAACCTTTTATATGCGCGACAAAGTTCGCATTGCTATGATGCTGCTCTAATCTACGTGCTACTAAGTAAAGTAGTTCATTTATTTTGTTGGTTTCTGGTAATTCACTAATATGTTTAAAACGGTCACAGTTAAAAGCAATCAGGGCGCCTTGCATTTTTTGATCATATAAGCGTTGATTCTCTACCTCTATATGCAATAAAAACTGTTCACGGTCTGGGAGGTCTGTGACATTTTCAGAAAGTTCACTATCGACTTTGACCTCTTTTAACATTTCACGATATAGCGATAGATCCGTATGAGTACCAATAACTCGTTTAGGGTTACCTTCTGTATCCCAGGATACAGTCTGTCCTCGACTTAAGATCCAACGATATTCGCCATTATAACATTTCATACGGTGAATATTTTCGAAGAAAGAGTGCGAACCAGCAAAGTGCGCGGCTAAATCCTCAAACACTGAATACAAATCATCTGGGTGAACACGATTTTCCCATTCAATCACATCATTAGAAATATTTTCTTTGTGGAAACCGAGCATCTCTTTCCAACGTTTAGAAAAATACACCTCACCAGAGTCAACATCCCAATCCCAAACACCGTCTCTCGCACCATTAAGTGCATTAGCCCAACGTTGCTCTCGTATTTCTAAACGATGCGTATTACTCGAGATCTCTGCAATCAAACGCATAAATGATTTTTGTAACAATCCTACTTCGCCAAAACCTGACATATCAATATAACTAGGGTTGTTAATATCGATATTATCAATGGATGTGATAAAGCGTTTAAGCGGGACAACAACTAAAATGTTAATTAGGTAAACAAACAGACAAAGTGTCGCTAGTAACACTAGCGTAAATTTAACCAATCTAAATACACTTTGGTAAGCTAGTGCACTAAAAGCACTTTTTAAGGAGTAACGAATAAAAATAACACCATTAAACTTACGATTTAAACTATTGCCCTTTGAGATCATCTGTAATGGCGCATAGGCCACTAACTCTTCTTTCTGTTTAGATAACTGTACGATGATTTCATTTTTATTGATAACACGGTCTAATAGATCACCTTGGTAACCTTCTAATTGTAATTTAGCAAACATATATTTCTCTCGAAACTGGTTACTTAATACAACCTGTTGGTTGTTATCAACGACGGCAACAGTTTTTACATTTTCATTTAATGCTGCCGTTGAAACAAACTCCTGAGCTTGAGATTTTTCTAAACGCATTAATGAGTTAGATAACGAGGTTTGTAATTGTCCTGCTAAACCTTTTAAATCCTGCTCAGATTTGATGTAGAGGTTTGCTTGTTGTTGGCGATATTCCATAAACAACACACTACCCTGAAGTACAATAAAGATAACAATTAATAATGCGGGTAATAGGATAATCAGGGAAAGAGAACGTAATTTATTCATAAATAGCTCGCTCTAATATACGTGTTGAGATAAGACTAGAAAAATCAGTTTGTATATTACCAAGCATACGTTTTTCAATCATCACTTCACTTAACTCCCTCGCTTGGATTTCAATATTTGAAGGTGAGCCAGATAAACGGAATAAAGCTTGTTTTGCGTCAATAAATTGTGTGTTCGCCAACGCATTTTCAAGTATATAAGGGTACAACTGAAGTCGAACTGACATAGAGGTTAAAGCTTCTTCTGTGTTTTTTTGATAGAAAAGATGAGCGTTATAAAATTGTCGAACAAATTCGGCAATCTGTAACTCTTTCTCTTGATATAAATCGCCTCGAGCCACTAATACGTTGATAATTGGCAATGTGAGTTGGTTTGAGTTAATTAACTCATGAGCACCTAAACTAATTAACTGTTGCTTAACCGGTTCACGTACCATCAATGCATCAATATTACTGTGTAAATAGGCATCTTTTACTTCATTCTGTTTAACTTCGAATAGTTGAACAGTTTGATTGTTGAGGTCGGTAAGTGTAAATACTTCATCCAATAATAATGCCCCTGCTGCTTTGTTTTCATAACCGATTGCATGCCATTTTAAATCTTGTAATGATTTAATATTAGGTTTAGCCATCAATGCGTCCCCGCCTTTAGATCTGTCGATAACAGAGATTACTTTTAAATCAATGCCTAATGCGACTAAGGTTAATACTTCATCTAAAGAGAGAAATGCGAGATCTAATTTTCCAGTTTGGAACGCTTGGATGACACTAGTCGAAGAGGTTAATTCTAATAAAGAGTATTGATATTCATTTAAAAACCCTAGCTCATCGGCTAAAAATGCAAATTCAAAATTTGGCCAAGGTGCTGCACCTACGGTTAAAGGCTTTTGATAAGGAGTACAACTTAGTAAGGTAAAGAATAAGAATAGCAAAGTTGTTAATTTATAGGGAATAAAGTTCATAACATCATTATTTATAAGCAGTTTAATAGAAGAAATTGAGTTTATACCAATTCCATTGAGTATGTGATCTAAATTTACCTTGGATAATGACTGGGGTTAAGGCGAAATATAAAATGTTTATCGTTCACAATTGTATTCATCATTACATAAAAAAATAGCGTGTAGTTTAATACACGCTATTTTTATACATTATTGTGAGTTTGTTACAAAAAAGGCTACATCATTTGACTGTTTTGTAATGCCTTGATGCGGTCTTCTAGTGGTGGATGAGACATAAATAGACTGCTTTTCTTCTCGCCTGAGATACCGAAAGCCATCAAACTGCCTTCTAATTTTGGCTCTGCGTTGTGTTGTAAACGTCTTAGCGCAGCAATCATCTTCTCTTTACCCACTAAAGCTGCAGAGCCAGAGTCTGCACTGAATTCACGTTTACGTGAGTAGTACATCACAATGGTGCTAGCTAAAATACCGAATACCATCTCTAAAATAAACACTATGATAAAATAAGAAAATCCATGGCCAGAGTTTTCATCATCGTTGCTACGCATGGCATTATCGATGAAACCACCAATCACTCGCGCTAAGAAGATAACAAAGGTATTAACCACACCTTGGATTAAGGCCAAGGTCACCATGTCACCATTAGCAACATGACTAACTTCATGTGCTAATACCGCTTCTGCTTCATCCTGTGTCATTTGCTCAAGTAAACCAGTACTCACTGCAACTAATGCACTATTTTTCTTCATACCAGTAGCAAACGCATTCATATCTGGCGCTTGGTAAATAGCCACTTCTGGCATTGCAATCCCTGCTTTTGCCGCTTGCTTTTCAACTGTGTCTAATAACCAACGTTCTGTAGCATTTCTTGGATTAGTGATCACCACTGCTCCTGTGCTCTTTTTCGCCATCCATTTTGACATCGCTAATGAAATGAAAGAACCACCAAAACCGAATACGGTCGCTAATACTAACAATCCACCCATGCTTCTAGAGTTTAATCCAGTCACCGAAAAGACAATACTTAAGACAATACCTAACACCAATACCACGGCTAGGTTAGTTAATAGGAATAATGCAATACGTTTCATGTTGACCTCAACTTAAAAATAACGATTTATTGACATAATATGGCTTTAATCAAAAGATGCAAGTAAATATTTATCAAAAATGCGCAGATTCATCAGTCTAATTTGCACCTAGGAAATTCTGCCGTTACAATCCATTCCCACTTTTTTAATACTTAAGGAACAACCATGGCTTTAGCTCAAGCACGTCATATTTTAGTAAGCTCAGAAGAACAATGCATTGCATTAAAAAATGAGATTGAAGCTGGCACTGATTTTGGCTCAGCAGCAAAACAACACTCTTCATGCCCATCAGGTGCGCAAGGTGGTGATTTAGGTGAATTCGGTCCAGGTATGATGGTACCAGCTTTTGATAAAGTTGTGTTCAGTGCACCAGTTGGCGAAGTTCAAGGCCCAGTTAAAACACAATTTGGTTACCATTTATTAGAAGTAACTAAGCGTAACGATTAATCACTATCGTTATCGAACAAATAATATAAAAAACCGCCATTGGCGGTTTTTTTGTACGTGTAATTAAACTGTCAATCTAATAAACCGATAGAGTTTGCAAAAACACATAAGATTGCCACAGGTGCAACCCAGCGTAACAAGGTAATAACTATTGTAAATTGCAAGGCACTTAAGTTTAGCTCTTGCTTCACAACTTCTTTGTTGATCTTCCAACCTACAAACAAAGAGATAAATAATCCACCTAAGGGCAACAACACATTAGCAGTAATATAATCTAAAAATTCGAAAAGGTTACTGCCCATACCAAAGGATATTTTTGTCCAATCTGCTCCAGCAAAAGAGTAAATGGTTAATAAAGACATAAACCAGATAGCCCCCCCTGCAACTAATCCCGCTTTAACTCTTGTTAAACCATGACGCTCTGCAAGATAAGCTGCAGTTGGTTCAAGCATCGCAATAGCAGAAGTAAAGGCAGCAAAAACGATCATGATAAAAAACAACGTACCAAACAGATCACCAAAGGGCATATTCCCAAAAGCGACAGATAAAGATTGGAATAATAAACCTGGGCCTGCTGTTGGCTCTAAACCACTTGCAAAAACGATTGGATAAATGGCTAACCCAGCAATCAAAGCCACTAAAGTGTCAGCAATAGCAATCATTACAGAGGTTTTAGCGATGGAAACCCCCTCTGGTAAATAAGCGCCAAATACCATCATAATGCCAGAGGCAAGACTTAGAGTGAAAAAGGCATGCCCTAATGCAACGAGTACGCCCTCAATGGATAGCTTAGAAAAGTCGACATCAAACATAAATGAGAAAGCACTATCAAAATCCCCTACTATCGCAGAGTAAATCATGATACCTAGCAATAATAAAAGTAATGCAGGCATTAAAAAGTTGACCGCTTTTTCTAAGCCTGCTTTAACACCTTTTATGATCACTAAGACAACTGCCAACACAATAAAACTTGTCCAAAACAATAATTGTTGACTATCAGTAATTAAACCAATGAATAACTCTTGGATGGCTTGTGTGTGAGTACTGGCATCAATTGCTGCATAACTAAATTCACCCGTAGCAGCAAAATACACGTAAGCTGCAGCCCAGCCCGCGATCACCACATAAAAACTCAGTACCAAAAATCCAGCTAAAACACCCATTGCGCCAATTATCGACCAATGTGAACTTGCATTAGATTCTATTGCACAATGCGCAGCAGCATTAGCTGGAGTAGACCGACCACGTTTACCAATCACAACTTCAGCCATCATCACAGGAATGCCAATGAATAAAATACACAACAGGTAAACAAGTACAAAGGCACCGCCACCGTTTTCACCCATTATGTAGGGAAACTTCCATATATTACCTAATCCAACCGCGGCACCGGTTGCGGCGAGAATGTACGCGTATCGACTTGACCATCGATTAGATACCTGTGTGTCTATGCTCATCTAAAAACCATATATAATTAAAAATGTGGTCTTTATAATCATATCGCATAATAATTACAAGCAAAGGTTAGTTAACTTAAGGCAATAAAAAGAAAAAATATAAAAAAGCTAGGTATTGAGGTCAATAAAGAGGAATAGCCTACTTTTAATAGGCTATTAATGATGTACAAGTTAACCTGCGTTTTGAAATGAAACCCACTCCTGTGGCTGAGAAGATAGACAAGGTGTTAACTTATCGACAGTCACTTTAATAATTTGAAACTGTTTAAACTCTTTACCATTAGAGAAGTGATGCACTTGATCAAATAACATACACAAACAGAAATTATCCTGTTGTTCTAATACCATATATTTTGCCGATTCCATTTCGCCTGTTGTGGTTAACATTGCTAACTCACCATTATTGTAATGAGTTATGGCCTGCTCAGATGTTTGAAACAACCAGCTTTTAGGCATAATAGGCTTATGAAACACATCTATTGCAATTAAATGTAAAATAATTTTACAACGAAGTGATTCTTCAAAATGACTTAAAGAATCACTTTCGAATAGCTCAATATAGCGTGTTACATCTTCAACCGTAAAAGAGATAACTTGGCTTTGTTGTAATCTCAGCATATTCGATTGGTAAACAATTGGAAAAGTGCGGTCACGATCAACAACGGACAATTTACCCTGCTCTTGATCAAATACCCATTGCCACTCTGCCTTTGGAATAAAATCCATTTTGTTTACCTCATTTATATTAACTTATTAAATATGATTAACGATATTTTTGATTAAGCCTGGACCTTGGTAGATGAAACCAGAGTAGACTTGCACCAAGCTTGCGCCTGCTTCAATTTTCTCCTTTGCTGCCATCACACTATCAATACCGCCAACACCAATAATTGGAATTTCGCCCTTAAGCTGCGCTGCAAACTTAGCGATCACAACCGTACTTTTATGTTGTACAGGACGACCACTTAACCCACCTGCTTCGGCAGCATGAGACATGCCTTTGATCATCTCTCTATCTAAAGTTGTATTGGTTGCGATTAAACCATCTATTTTATATTTTAGTAAAGATTGTGCAATGGATTCAATCTCTTCATCACTTAAATCTGGGGCTACTTTTAGTGCGATTGGAACATATTTATCATGTTTTTTAGCCAGTGCTTGTTGACGCTCTTTTAATGACATAAGTAAATCATCTAAGGCTTCACCATATTGTAAGCTTCTTAATCCAGGTGTGTTGGGTGATGAAATATTCACAGCAATGTAACCCGCATGAGGGTAAACCTTTTCCATACAAATCAGGTAGTCTTCTTTACCTTGTTCAACGGGTGTATGAATATTTTTACCAATATTAATACCAATAACGCCTTTGAATTCACTGTTTTTTACGTTTTCAATTAAATTATCAACACCGTCATTATTAAAGCCCATTCGGTTAATAATACCTTCACCTTCTAACACACGGAATAAACGTGGTGAAGGGTTACCAGGTTGACCTACTGGTGTCACTGTACCCACTTCAACGTGACCAAAGCCCATGGCACCAAAAGCATCGATACATTCTGCGTTTTTATCTAAACCAGCGGCTAAACCCACTGAGTTTGGAAAGTTAAGTCCCATTACTGTCACAGGTCGTTGTTGAACTCGTTGGCGGTAGAAAAGATCTAATACCGTACCGTGAGTTAATTTAAGCTGCTTGATTGAAAGATCGTGCGCTTTTTCTGGGTTCATTCTAAATAAAAAACTGCGCATAATTCGATATAACATAGTAAGGCCTTATAGGTAGTAGGTAACTGATGATGAATACTTATCTTCTTGACTATATAGATGAAATTATCAATCTACGTGACGATAATAACAAATTGCCCAGTGCTTAGCATACAACTTTGTGATATTCCTGTGTTAATGCTAATCACACAAATCAATTGTCATATTGAATTCAGGAAAAAAGAGGGCTAATACAAAACAAGCCTATAAAAATAGGCTTGTTTGTAAACGGATATGAGTGATAATTAGTTAATGGTTAACGCTGGATATTGGTAAACACGCGCTCGCCAACCTTTTAACCAAGCACTTTCATCTCGTGGCGCATTCTCAACACGTCGAGTGAGCATTTGATCGGCTGAAATAGCAAAGTTTAACAATAAATCAGTGTTTTGATCGGGCATATTCAATAACACTTGTTTTAAGCCCCAGCCTTTACCTTGATAGCGTTCCTTTTGTGCTATCCCCTCACCTTTAAAGTTAATGTAATCTAATAACGCAAAAGTACCTTCTGGTGTTTCACTCATTTCCATAACGCGTTTATTAATAATTTGCTTTTCTTGGTCAGAGCTCGCGTTCAAAATATCTGGAATACCTTTTTCTAAGCGTTTGATAATAAAAGCCGCCTGTAATGACACCGTTGAAGCTAATAACTCTCTTAATTCAGCTAATTGTGTATCATCAAAATGGTTATAAAAATCCTCTCTGTTATGCCAAGGCGCATTTTTAGCCGTCAATAACCACTCTGGTACAGATACATTATTATCAACTAGATACTTTAATAACTCAGGAAACTGCTCAACATAGGGACCTTTTTCCTGATTGGGGTACCAGATGAAATGCCCTATACCTAATGAAGGGAAAGCCTCGTTTTTATTCCAAACTGTTAGATACTCTTTTTTACCTGCGCCTTCATTTTTCCAAATAAGCGTAGCCAGTTTGTCAATTTGAGTATCAGACAAAATAATAGAATACTGTTGCGCCAATAGTTTCATGGGGACAAAAATAAACAGTGGCGCGGTAAGTGAAAAGATTAACAGAAAGATACGCACAAAATATAAGCCTAATTTAACGAATAAGTAGGTATTAGAGCTGCTTATATTAGGAAAGTTCAGTAAGTGTAAATATTTAATCATTTAATTAATCAATTAGTTAAAAAGTAACTAATATAAAACTAGACTACGAAATGAAAACTCATGCTATTAATGAGCTCATCGCGTTTCTCTTGAGTGGCGACTTGGCGATAAGCATCAAGGGCATCACGATCCTTTGAGCTGGGTTGGTCATAACCTAGCGTATCGTTGATAGATTGTGCTTGTTGTTCTGAAAGTACTAGAGAAAACTGTGTATTTTCCTTGGCACTTACCGGAGTAATGTCAGCGGTTGGTGATGGCTTATCACTTTCCTTAACTTGCGACACATTTCCCGTATTAATAGGTATATTGTTGGTTGCAAGGTTATTGTATATAGCCATCTATTACGCTCGTTTACATTTCACTAAACCGGATTCAGTTTATATTATAGACAATTATTCTCTACCTGGAAGCTTTTTCCATGTCACTGTGTCTCGTAAGTACACAGGTGTAGCAGACTCAGGATTAACGGCTTGGTTGTCTGCAATTAATTGAGCTGCTGCGGTTAGCATAAATTGCGCATCTGGATAGAGTATCTCAGTTTGCTGACATACTTCAAAGTAAGCTAATAACTCTGGATAAGCAGCCCAACCAGTTCCGACTAAAGTGCTTTTGCTTTCAATGCTTAAACCTTGAGTTTGATACTGCTCAATTAAAGCCTCAGGTTTTATTACCACTTCTTTTTCTTGTAATGTCATCACACCATGTTGATTAATGTATTGTGCAAAATAAACTTCACCCATGCGAGCATCTATCGCAGCATATACACTCTGGCAATTTGGGTTATTGACTAACGCCTGTTGTGCCATTGCTTGTAAAGTAGACACACCTACCATCTTTTTCTCAAGTCCGTAAGCTAACCCTTGTGCAATACTAATCCCGATTCTAACACCTGTGAAACTGCCTGGGCCTTGACCATAGGCGATAACATCGATATCCGCTAAGGTTAAGTTAGCTTGTTTTACTACGTCATTCACTGTAGGTAATATTTTCTGAGTATGTTCTCTAGGCGCTAACATAAAGTGATGAGTCGTTGTATCGTTTGTTACTAATGCAACAGAACATGCTTCTGTTGATGAATCGATACACAGTATATTTAATGAGGATGACATAAATCGCCTATTTTATAAATATGAAAACAATATTGTTACAGATAGAAATCATTGCGTAACATGTTAAGCAATGACCTTATGATTAATAACTAGCTTAAAATGGCTGAGTATATTATTCGATTAATCTTAAAAAATCGATCGCTTTGTCGAGATCTCGGGTTCGCGGCATGCAAGGTAAACTATTCAGAAACAGATTGCCATATTTACGGCTGACTAATCTAGTATCACAAACTATTAACACCCCTTTATCTTGTTCTGCACGAATTAAGCGACCTACGCCCTGTTTTAAAGTGATCACCGCCTGCGGTAATTGCACATCAAAGAAGGGATCTTTACCTTTTAGCTCAGCATCTTCCATACGCGCTTTAAGTAATGGCTCTTCAGGAGAGGCAAAGGGAATTTTATCAATAATCACACAGGATAAGGTTTGTCCACGTACATCAACGCCTTCCCAGAAACTTCCCGTTGCCACTAATAATGCATTTCCGTGGCTAATAAACTCATCCAATAAAGCTTGTTTGCTTTTTTCACCTTGTAATAGCACTGGCAAAGTTAAAGATTCTCTAAAAGCGCTTGCTAATTGATTCATCATAGAGTGACTAGTACAAAGGAAAAAGCAACGCCCTTTACTGGCTCTGATCACTGGCGATAAGGTTTCAGCTAATTTATTCGCTAAACCAGGTGTGCCAGGCTCAGGCAGTAATCGAGGTACAACAAATAAGCTTTGTTGTTGATAGTTAAAAGGGCTACCTAACTGTAAACACTGTGCTTCAGTTAAACCTAACAATTCAGTAAAATGAGAAAACTCCCCTTTTACGGATAAAGTTGCAGAAGTAAAAATCCAACTGGCTTGCTTTTTCTGACACTCAGATTGAAAGCGTTGCGCCACACTTAAAGGAGTAATATTTAATGAAAAGTGTTGTTTTGTACATTCATACCAATAACTAAACCCGCTTTCATTGGTATTGTTGAGTTTTTCAAAGAGCAGTATGTATTGATTAATTTTCTCAAAACAATGATCTAATACTTCACTTTTTCCTAAACGCTCTGTGACCACTTGTTTTAAAAAAGTTAACACTTGGCGCAAACGAGTCACATGCATCTGCATCGCACGGTCTTTACTTTTGTCTCGCCAACTTCCCGAGCCTTTTTCCATGGCAAAAGCTAATCGAAAATCTAAAGAGGCAGCTCTCAACTGTTCAGCAGCTTTAGCCATCTGCTTTGCTTCTTTTAATTCGGTGCGATAAACAAAGTCTATCTCTTTTGCTAATTCAGTGAGTTGTTTACTAGAGAGCATTTCGCCAAAATATTGACTCGCAATATCAGGTAATTGATGGGCTTCGTCAAAGATGTAAGTATCTGCATCAGGTATTAATTTACCAAAGCCTGTTTCTTTCACCGCAAGGTCGGCAAAAAACAGATGATGATTAATCACAATCACATCAGCATCCATGGCAGTTGTTCTAGCTTTAACCACAAAACAGTCTTCAAAACTTGGGCACTCGCGGCCTAAACAATTGTCATTACTGCTGGTAATTGAGGGAATGATCATTGCGTCTTCAGGTAAGTTATCTACTTCTGCAATATCGCCGGTCACAGTGCTAACGGACCACTCTTTAATTGCCACCAATTCACTATGTAGATTAGGTTGTTTAAAGCGAGTTTCTAACATGTAGCGATTTAAACGTTCAGTACATAAATAGTTACTGCGCCCTTTTAACAAAGTGCAATGCCCTGTAAATTTTGTTGCTTTTATTAAGGTGGGTAAGTCTTTTAAATAGAGTTGCTCTTGCAGTGCTTTACTACCAGTAGAGATGATCAACTTTTGCGACAAGCTTTTATCTAAGTTAAGTAATGCCGGTGCCAAATAAGCAAAGGTTTTACCTGTGCCTGTTTCAGCTTCCACGACCACTGATTGCTTTTTCTTAATGGCCGTATCAATTGATTGCGCCATTTTAACTTGTGTATCACGGCCTCTAAAATGCGGCAAGATGTTGGCTAATGCACCTGTTGGTGAAAAAAACGAAGCAATCAAATCAATAAACTCTTATAAGCTAACGGGCTAAAATGATGAAAACGTTTTTCAACATTCATTAATAAAGCGGATTCTACGTCATTTAGCAGTTAGTTAATATCGTCTCAAGGTTATTTAATGCAAAATTAATTAAACAGATGGCCAGCACAATTGACTAGATCATGGCTTATATACACTAATTTATCAGTAAGTTAGCTGATAACGAACACATTCGGATATTAGCACTGTATATTCATTCCTTTACTCTTTACAATAAACAGCATTGATAAGAGGAACTCCGATGAACCGTAAAAAGAAAATTAACAGTATTTTAAAGAAACGCATGAAAAAGATTAATGCCAAGAATGCCCCTGCCAGTAAAGAGAAGTATATTTCCAAAGCAGAGCGCGCAAAACTTGAAGCGCAGCAAGCAACTGAAGTGAATGATAACGTCGAATAACAATACCTATTTAATGATAAGAGAGTAAATATCAGCAACTAACGCCTTAATGTTTACTCTCTTATTAGCAACCCTACCTCACCACTTATTTATAATCCCACTCTAATCATCTCTCATTTTTCTGGTTTAGCACGTTATACCAATTGCATTAAATAAGTGTTCTCACTTTTGCGCAGGAAAAATGACTTAGTTCAAGGCGTCATTTAAGCCTTTGGACGATTAACTGCGTTAATAGTCTATCGGAGAATTAACCAAAAGATGTTAATTCTTTAATAGTTGTTCTATTTGCGAAAATCACCACGAAGAAACAAGTTATTTTAACAAGTAAAATAGAACAGTTACTTAGTGAAATTGGCATTAATTAAAACTTGGCTTACAACTTGCTTTATATCTAGTAACAAGTAAAACGACAAATTTAAGTCACTTCAATGATTGATATAAATACATTCTGCCGTTTTGCCATTTTACGCATACAAAAAAGAGATGATGCACCGCATTATCCTTCGCATGCAATAACGTATGGATGATTAATGATGAAAACAATGACTGCTATCCTATCTGTTGCTATTTTGTCTGGTTGTGCCAATTTTGGTCAACAAGAGGTAACTGTTGATGAGAGTTCAGAGACGACCGAAATAATCCCTGAAGAAACTGGTCGTCAAATTACACAGAGGGACAGTGATGATACACCCGTTGCTAACGACCCATACTATGCACCAGTAGAGCCAAGTAAAGCTGCTGTTCCAGTGCAAATAACGGGCTCTTTATTTAACGATAGTACCTCTACGGATTTATATAGTTACGCACCAAAGTTTCAAGTGGGGGATATTATCAATGTTGTTTTAGAGGAAGAGTCTGTGGCGACTAAATCAGCGAGTACTAACCTGTCTAATGATAATACCTATAATCTTGATCCAATTAAAATTCCAGGCGGTAACCTAACCGTTAATGATAAAGAAGTTGAGTTAGGTGTTAGCCAAGACCAAACATTTGGCGGTGAATCCGGTAGCAGCCAAAGCCATAGCTTAAGCGCTAAAATGACGGTGTCTGTCATTGAAGTATTAAATAACGGCAATTTATTGGTACGTGGTGAAAAATGGTTGTTAATTAATAACGGTAAAGAATATATCCGCCTCACGGGGATTATAAGACCAAGAGATGTCACTGAAGATAACTCTGTTGATTCCTATCAAGTGGCAGACAGTCGCATTGAGTTTAGTGCAACCGGTGAGCATGCAGAAATGCAGACACGAGGCTGGTTATCTTCTTTATTCAGCGGCAGCTTGTGGCCAATTTAAGGAATCCTTATGAAATTAACTAAGCGTTTGTTGCCGCTATTAATACTTAGCTCCTTTGCCGCTAATGCACAATGGTATTCGAGTGAAGGTCGAGCAGTATTAAATGAAGAAAATATTGACCAATCACGTAGTAATGCAATATCCGATGCCATGGTCACTGTGTTACGTTCAGCAGGTACCAGTGCTGAAAGCGTACAAGTCATTCAAGAAGGTGTATTAGAAGTTGATAAACTAATGTTAAAAACCAATGGTGAAATCCATGACATGCGTATTGTGCATGAGGAGATCATCGGTGGTTATTACACAGTAGAAGTAGAAGCTGATATCTACCCTTTCTCTACTTGCCCGCAAGAGAAATATGCCAAAAGTATCTTTGTTGGCCCGTTTAGCTTAGAGGATCGCAAAGATGCGCAACTGGGGGCCATTTACGACAGTGATGAAGTGATTACCAAACGTTTATTTAAACAGTTAAAAGGTGAATCCAATAAACTTGACCCAAGACATGTGATGACACAACAAATTGCGTTTACTAATAACAGTGAAGGCGATATTGAATTACAAACATTAAAAGTGGCAAAAGATGTCGCGACTAAGTATGACGTACAGTATCTAGTTTTTGGTGTATTAAAAGATATGTCCGATTACTATGAAACAACGACATATACATTTAGTGAAGAGACTACCCATAAACGTAATTTTAAGATGCAGGTCTATCTCATTGATGCGATCAACCAACTGACTCTGTTTCAACAAGAATACTCAGCAATTAGTCAGTGGCCCTATGACCTTACACAGCATTTTGACCCTAATAGTTTGTCTTTTTGGCAAACAGATTATGGGTATGCGATTGACCTAAAAATCAATGAAGCAGTAAGAGATGTAAGACAAGCTTTATACTGTCAGCCAACCATGGCAACCATTATTGCAAAATACAATGACCAGTTAGTGATGAATTTAGGTCATCGTAATGGTGTAGAGAAAGGCGATAAGTTCCAGTTGATCCGAAGTCAGTTTCTTTCTCACCAGAACTCGCAACTACCTAACTCAATTTATTTGCCCGATGATATTCTTCTGTCAGTTGTGTCAGTACAAGCGGACCGTGCAATTTTGAAAGCTAACGATCCAATTGATATGAGTAATATTCAAATCAGGGATATGCTAACACCTGCAGACAAAATGACACTGCAGCGTTTACAACCACAAACTACAGCAAGTAATCCTACCAATAGGAGTGTATATTAATGTCTACCATTAACAGCGCAGCAAACAGTCTACAAAGCTTATCAAGCAGTTCAAATTCAACAGGCACTGCTGCTACCAGTAAGTTGCTTGGTGAAAGCTTTGAAAATGTATTGTCGTCCCAAATGCAAGGCAATGAATCACTTGTCACTGCTAGTACAGGCAATATTAAAGATAGCCTTGAAGGTGTATTTGATGAATTGCAACTGGGCATCGCCACCTCTTTTGTCGCAGGTCTGTCAGGTGATGATAGCGCAACCTCCACTGGCGCAAATGCTGAGCAAGCTGAGACTGCAACAGATAATGAACAACAAACAACCACTGACCAGTCAGAAACAGCTGCCGCCGAAGATACAACCAGTGAGGATTTAGCTGCAAATACTGAATCAGAGTTAACAGATACATCCACTGAAGAAGCAGACTTAAGCGCATTAGATATTCAACAAACTGCAGATGATGCGGTAGGCACTTTACAGTCAGCAGCGCTTGATAATATCTCTATCGAATCACAGACTAAAAATGCAATTTCAATGCTGCAAGAAAAACTACGTGAAAGTATGCAAGGTAAATAGTGGACTGCTAAACAGGCTGTGAACTAATTATAAACTGCTCATTTATATTAAATATATCTTAGATATACACAAAAAACAGTTCACATTTAAAGTTTAGGTTGATACTCTTATCGCAATTAAATTTTAAAGAGTTTCAAACCATAATGAAAAACGACATTCTGAAAGCACATCATCATCATACAACTTAATCTTTCAGGATTTTTCTTGGAAGAGATGTTACGTGCTTCCAGTGGTTACCCAAATACAAACCCTCGGAAGTAAAATCCCGAGGGTTTTTTAGTTTTAAAAGGAAGGAAAAATAGTTATGCCAGAACAACGTTTAAGAATCGCGATACAGAAGAAAGGCCGTTTAAGTGATGATACGGTTAAATTATTAAAAGCATGTGGAATTAAAGTTAACCTAAACACGCAACGTTTAATCGCTCACAGTGAAAACATGCCAATTGATATTCTTCGTGTGCGCGATGACGACATTCCAGGCTTAGTAATGGATGGTGTAGTAGATTTAGGTTTCATTGGTCAAAATGTACTTGAAGAAGAAAGCATGATGCGCCAAGTGGCTAAAGAACCAACAGCACACAAAGTAGTAAAAGAACTTGCGTTCGGTGAATGTCGTTTCTCACTAGCAGTAGATAATGACTTTGATTACCAAGGTGTTCAATCACTAGCGAACATGCGTATTGCAACAACTTATGTTCACATCCTTAAACGTTTTATGGAAGAAGCAAACGTACCTTACACATCATGTATGTTAACAGGTTCAGTAGAAGTTGCTCCACGTGCAGGTTTAGCTGATGCTATTTGTGACCTAGTTTCTACCGGAGCAACACTTGAAGCAAACGGCCTTAAAGAAGTGGAAGTTATCTACCGCTCTACAGCAGTATTAATGCAACGTGACGAACCATTAAGTGCAGACAAGCAAGAGCTAGTTAACCGCATTCTAACGCGTATTGACGGTGTTCAAACGGCTAAAGAGTCTAAATACATCATGCTTAATGCGCCAAAAGCTAACTTAACTGAAATCACTAACCTACTACCTGGTTCTGATTTACCAACAGTGATGGAATTAGCGGGCAGCACAGACCACGTTGCACTGCATGTAGTAAGTAAAGAAAACCTTTTCTGGGAAACAATGGAACAATTGAAAGCACTAGGTGCAAGCTCAATTCTCGTATTACCTATTGAAAAAATGATGGAGTAGTCCAAACCATGGGAATGCAAACAGTCAACTGGGAACAATTAACATCTGATCAGCAAGCAGAATTGCTTGCTCGACCAGCAATGGCAGATTCATCAGGCTTAACAAACACTGTTGCTGAAATTATCTCTAATATCCGTCAACAAGGTGACCAAGCTTTATTGGATTACACTAAACGTTTTGACAAATTAACCGGTGATAACTTCACGCTCAACAATACTGATATTGAAGCAGCAACAGCGCGTTTAGACGATGACATCAAAGATGCGATTAAAGTCGCGTACCAACAGGTTGTTAAGTTTCATGAAGCACAACAGCAGGATGTGATTCGTGTAGAAACCATGCCTGGTGTTGTCTGTGAGATGCATACACAAGCAATTGAATCAGTTGGTTTGTATATCCCTGGTGGAAGTGCCCCACTACCTTCAACGGTTATTATGACGGGAGCGCCAGCACAAATTGCAGGCTGTTCACGTCTGGTATTATGTTCTCCACCGCCTTTAGCCGATGAAATACTCTATGCGGCATCACTATGTGGTGTTACAGAGATCTACTCTGTAGGTGGTGCGCAAGCCATTGCAGCATTAGCTTACGGGACAGAAACCATCAAAGCCGTTGATAAAATATTTGGCCCAGGTAATTCATTTGTTACCGAAGCGAAACGTCAAGTGAGTAATGATTTTGCTGGTGCAGCGATTGATATGCCTGCGGGCCCATCTGAAGTACTAGTGATTGGCGACGAAAACGCAGATCCTGCTTTCATCGCTTCTGATTTGTTATCACAGGCTGAACATGGCCATGATTCACAAACCATTCTAGTCACACCAAGTGCATCGGTAGCAGCACAAACGGCTAGTGAAATAGATAGCCAATTAGCGGTATTAGAGCGCCGTGAAATTGCAGAAAAAGCGATTGCGAATAGTGTCAGTATTGTGTGTAAAGATATTGAACAAGCAATCGAGATTTCTAACCGTTATGCGCCAGAGCATTTAATTGTTCAAACTGATAACCCAAGAGAGATTCAACCAAAGCTTAGAAATGCAGGTTCTATCTTCTTAGGTGCATGGACACCAGAATCTGTTGGTGATTATGCAAGTGGTACTAACCATGTACTGCCAACCTACGGTTACACTAAAACCTATTCAAGCTTAGGCTTAGCTGACTTTGTAAAACGTTACACAGTACAAGAGTTAACACAGGATGGGTTACGTAATCTCGCACCAGCAGTCACTCGCTTAGCGGCTGCAGAAGGATTAACTGCACATAAACGCGCAGTGACCATTCGCATGGAAAAATTAGATAAGTAATAGATACGCCTGAGTAGTTGCTACTCAGGCATTCGTTAGGGAAGAAGGACCACGATGAGTAATATAATAAAGCTTGCTAGAAAAACCGTACAAGCGCTAACCCCTTACCTTTCAGCTCGCCGTATCGGTGGCCGTGGGGATGTTTGGTTAAACGCGAATGAAGCTCCAGACAGCAGTGATTACCAACTAGATTCATCACACCTTAATCGTTACCCAGAATTTCAACCACCTCAAATTATTAATGCCTACGCAGCTTACTCCAAGCTGAATACAGATCAAATATTAACCACTCGTGGTGCCGATGAAAGTATTGAAGTATTAATTAGAACATTTTGTGAAGCAGAGTTAGACAGTATTCTAATTTGCCCTCCTACTTACGGTATGTATGCGATCAGCGCGGAAACTTGTGGTGTTGGTATTGAGCAAGTGGCACTTCAAGATAACTTTGACGTGGATTATGATGCAGTAGAAAAAGCAGTATTAGCATCTGAGGGACGCATCAAAATCGTGTTCCTTTGCGCACCAAACAACCCTACCGGTAATATGTTAGATCAACAAAAACTCGCAGCACTATTAACTGCAACTGAAGGTAAAGCGTTAATTGTTGCTGATGAAGCTTATATCGAGTTTTGCCCTGAGTTTACCCAAACCGGTTTAATCGCTGACCATGAAAATCTGGTGATCACACGTACTCTTTCAAAAGCATTTGCGCTCGCTTCTATTCGTTGTGGATTTACCTTAGCGCAATCTAGTGTTATCGATATGATGGCAAAAGTAATTGCTCCTTACCCGGTACCAGGCCCTGTCGCACAAATTGCTGAACAAGCTCTTTCAGAGCAAGGTTTAGAAGTAATGCGTGACCGAGTAGCGGTATTAAATAATAATCGTCAAGTATTGGCTAATGCAGTGAGTGAGCTGGATTGTGTCACAGAAGTATTCCCGACTACGGGTAACTTTTTGTTAGTACGTTTTAAAGATTCAACTAAAGTGTTTAAGGCTTTTGCGGATGACGGTATTATTATGCGAGACTTTGCTAATAAACCACGTTTAGAAAATTGTATTCGCATTACTATCGGTACGAGCGAAGAGATGAACAAAACTTTAAATACATTAAAAGCACTGTAGGAACCCATTATGAGTACACAAAAATTTCTATTTATCGACCGCGATGGGACATTAATTGATGAACCTATCAGTGATAAACAAGTAGACAGCCTTGAGAAACTGGTTTTCGAACCTTATGTAATACCAAGTCTATTAGCATTACAAGATGCAGGTTTCATTTTAGTGATTGTTTCTAACCAAGATGGTTTAGGTACTGATAGCTACCCACAAAGTGATTTCGATATTCCACAGAACAAAATGATGGATATATTTACCTCTCAAGGTGTTAAGTTCGAATCTACGTTACTATGCCCGCATTTTCCTGAAGATAACTGTAACTGTCGTAAACCGCATTTGGGTATGGTCAAAGAATACCTACAATCTCGTCGTATCGATCATAAAAACTCATATGTTATCGGTGACCGCGAAACAGATATTGGTTTAGCTGAAAACATGGCGATTACCGGTATTCTTTACAATAAAGAAACTAACGGCTGGAAAGAGATTGTTCACCAATTAACGTCACGTGGTCGTACTGCTTCGGTTACTCGCACAACTAAAGAGACAGATATCAACGTATTCGTTGATTTAGATAAAACCGGAGAAAACAAAATTGATACGGGTATGGGCTTCTTTGACCACATGCTAGATCAAATTGCCACACACGGTGGTTTCCAAATGAACGTGAGTGTTAAAGGTGACTTACATATTGATGATCACCACAGTGTTGAAGACACAGCATTAGCATTAGGTGATGCATTGGACAAAGCATTAGGTGACAAGCGTGGTATTGGCCGTTTCGGTTTTGTACTGCCAATGGATGAGACAAAAGCGAGCTGTACATTAGACTTGTCTGGCCGCCCTTTCCTTAAGTTTAAAGCGGATTTCCCTCGTGAACTAGTAGGCACTATGTCAACTGAAATGGTTGAACATTTCTTCTACTCACTTTCACAGGCGATGCGAGCAACTTTACATTTAGAAGTTGAAAATGGTAATGCACACCATATGGTTGAAGGATTATTCAAAACATTTGGTCGTACATTACGTCAAAGCATACAAATTATTGGAACTGATCTTCCTTCAAGTAAAGGTGTTTTATGATAGTTATCATTGATACGGGGTGCGCTAATTTATCCTCGGTATTATTTGCCATTGAACGTTTAGGTTATGAAGTAACCATCAGTAAGGACCCAGCAGTATTACAACAAGCTGATAAGTTATTCTTACCGGGTGTAGGTACCGCTAAAGAAGCAATGAATAACCTCATTGATCGTGATTTAGTAGAAGAGATTAAAAAGTTAACTCAACCTGTGTTAGGTATTTGTTTAGGTATGCAAATGCTAGCAGAAGGCAGTGAAGAAGGCTTTGCAGAAGAAACTGTAATCAATACACTAGGTTTAGTGGATGGCTTTGTACAAAAAATGGATGTAGCGCCATTGCGTTCACCACACATGGGGTGGAATCAAATTACCCCTAAATTGGACGAACCTTTATTCAAAGATATTCCTGCGGGCAGTTATTTTTATTTTGTTCATAGTTATGCCTTACCAGTAAATGAAAATACTATTGCTAGTTGTGAATACGGGACCCCATTCACCGCAGCAGTAAATAAAGATAACTTCTATGGTGTACAGTTCCACCCTGAGCGTTCAGGTAAAGCAGGCGCACAACTTATTAAAAACTTTTTGGAGCTTTAAACATGATAATTCCAGCACTCGACTTAATCGATGGTAAAGTAGTTCGTTTATACCAAGGCGATTACGATCAAAAGACCGTTTATAGCGACGATCCACAAAGCCTATACACTATTTATAATGAACAAGGTGCTAACTGGTTGCACCTAGTTGATTTAGATGGTGCAAAAGATATTACTAAGCGTCAATTGTCTGTCATTGAAGGCTTAATCAAAAACACACCAGCTAAAGTACAAGTTGGCGGTGGTGTTCGCACAGAAGAAGATGTTAAAGGTCTTTTAGATACCGGCGCTCATCGTGTTGTGATTGGTTCAACTGCAGTGAAAGAACCAGAGATGGTTGCTGGATGGATGGAGAAATATGGCCCTGAGCATATTGTACTTGCGCTAGATATCAACATAGATGCTGAAGGTAATAAAATCGTTGCTGTATCAGGTTGGCAAGAAGATAGCGGTCAAACTATCGAGTCACTATTAGAGATTTACCTTAAAGTTGGCTTAAAGCATGTATTGTGTACTGATATCTCTAAAGACGGTACGCTTACAGGATCAAACGTTGATTTATATAAAGAGATGGTTGTCGCTTTTCCAAGTGTTTCTTGGCAAGCTTCTGGCGGTATCGGTTCATTAGATGATATTGCAGATGTAGCTCGTTCAGGTGCTCAAGGAATGATTGTAGGGCGTGCTTTATTAGAAGGTAAGTTTACTGTAGAAGAAGCGATCAATTGCTGGCAGAATGCTTAATTTTATTGTTTAAACGATTATCTTAGAATCAAAGCTAATAACAAACTTTAAAAATACAAAGGCGCTATCTAAATAGCGCCTTTTTTTGTAACCTAGTTTAAGGTTTATACCAATTGTATTAAATAACTGATCTAAATTTTGCGCCGGAAAAATGGCTTAGTTTGAGGCGTAAGTTGATGTAAATGGTTGTTCCCTATACGAAACTTACAACGAAAAAATAAGTTGTTTTAACAAGTAAAATAGATCAGTTACTTACTATGATTGGTATTATTAAC
>NZ_QOCB01000151.1:850-34435 GCF_003318165.1 Psychromonas sp. B3M02 | reverse complement strand
GGTCCTGTAAAAGGCGGGTCAACGGTGATCGCTTTTGTTAAAGATCCTGATGGTTACATGATTGAATTAATTAACAAAAAAGATGCAGGTAAAGGTTTAGGCGAAGGTTAATACCAATCATAGTAAGTAACTGATCTATTTTACTTATTAAAACAACTTATTTTTTCGTTGTAAGTTTCGTATAGGGAACAACCATTTACATCAACTTACGCCTCAAACTAAGCCATTTTTCCGGCGCAAAATTTAGATCAGTTATTTAATACAATTGGTATAAAATAACAAAATAGATGTAGTGTTTTACTTTTTAGCATGTGGTGTTTTTATGTGTTGATTTTGATGCAATGTAGTTTACGAAACATCTTTAGGGGCGCTGGCTTTAGCCTGCAGTGTTTTTGTGTGTTGGTTTTGACCTTGGGGCGCTGACTTTAGTCTGCAGGCTAGAGCAATGAGCGGAAGAGCTCTGCGATTCCTTTTTTCAGCCTGCTTCTTTTGACTTTAATGTTTTGTGTTGTGAATTACTTGTTGGTTCGCTTTGCTCAATGTTGCGAATAATCATATGCGATGACTCGCATATTGGAAGGCTGAAAAAAGGGTACGCAGAGCTTACCCGCTCATAGACTAACCTGACGGTTAATTCGCCCTTCGCCCCCAATATCAAGCTTTGCTTGATAGCTGCCGCTGCTTTTTACGTTTGTTTGTGGATCATACGAAACACTTTCTGGCTTTGTTATTAATGCCGTTGACGAATCACGTCGTAATTTGCGACACATCTTTTCGGGGCGCTGACTTTAGTCTGCAGTGTTTTGTTTTTTGTGTGTTGGTTTTGGTTTGTTACTTTGTAAAAGAAGCTATATAAAAAGAGTTGAAATACAAACGCAAAAAGATCTGCAGGCTAAAAAAAAGGGGGCGCAGAGCTTACCCGCTCATGAGGCTAACCTGTCGGTTAATTCACCATGCACCCCTGATATAAAGCTTCGTTTAATCGCTGTCACTACTTTTTTATAAACCTTTTCAAATTGTTTTTAGTCTTGTTTTTATTGTGCTTCTACTTCAATATACGGGCACGAAATTTCATTCACAAAGGAAGTATCTTATGACAACTAAAACAATTATTAACACTGAAAAAGCGCCTGCGGCAATTGGTCCTTATTCACAAGCTAATCAATTAGGTAACTTAGTATTCACTTCTGGTCAAATCCCATTAGATCCAGTTTCTATGGAAGTGGTTGCAGGTGGTGTTGCTGAGCAAGCTGAGCAAGTAATGAAAAACTTGATGGCAGTATTAGAAGAAGCTGGTGCTTCTGCAAGCACTGTGATCAAAACAACTTGTTTCATTAAAGATATGAATGACTTTGTTGCATTTAATGAAGTTTACGCTAAATACTTTGCTGAATTAGCGCCTGCTCGTTCATGTGTTGAAGTTGCACGTTTACCAAAAGATGTATTAGTTGAAGTTGAAGCTGTTGCTTACACTGCTTAAAGGCTAACTATGTCAGACTCACAGGTAATTAAATTTTCTTTGCTTGTCACGGGTAACCCGGCAAGCGATCAAAGTGCGGCGACGGCATTGCAATTTTGCGAAGCGGCATTGGCGACTGGTCATCACATATCAGGAGTGTTTTTCTATCTTGATGGTGTGTTAACCGCAAGTCATTTAATTAAACCTGCCAGCGATGAGGTGAATTTACCTGATCGCTGGACTGCTTTAGCGACTCAACATAACTTTCCTTTAGAGGTTTGTGTATCTGCGTCTTTACGTCGGGGTATTGTTAATGAGACAGAAGCAAAGCAGTTAGATTTACAGCAGTACAACCTTAAAGCACCTTTTGTGTTAAGTGGGTTAGGGCAGTTGGCAGAATTATCGGCTAGTTGTGATCGACTGATACAGTTTTAAGGGGAGTTGTATGGAAAAGAAGGTTGGTATTGTTAATCGTCAAGCACCACATGGTCGTAGTGATGCGCGTGAAGCATTGGATTTAACCTTAGCGTTATCGGCATATAATGAATCACTTAGTGTTTTTTTTATAGGTGATGGTGTTTATCAGTTATTAAAAAAGCATCAAGCGGATGTTATTTTACAAAAGGATTTTCAACCTATGTTGAAGATGTTTGACCTCTACGATGTTGAACAGGTTTATGTTTGTGCCACTTCGCTGCAGCAACGTAATATTTCAGTAGAACAATTAGTTATTAAAACTGAGTTGCTAAGTACTGAAGAGATTAAGCAGCGCCTCGCTGAACAAGATCAATTAATGAGTTTTTAAATGATATTACATACTGTTAACCGTTCACCTTTTAGTTCTTATGCATTATCTGACTGTATTAAGCAGTTGGGAGATACAGATATTGTGTTGTTACTGAGCGATGCGGTGATTGCCAGTGCTGCAAATTCAGAGTTACATGATAAGTTACTGCAACTACATGAAAATAAACGTCTGTTTGTGTTAGCGGCTGATGTTGATGCACGTGCTATTGAAGTGAAATTAGGGAAAGTGATCGATTACAGTGAATTTGTTGCGTTAACTGTACAATGTAAAAGCCAATTAAACTGGACTTAAACCTCTTTAAAACCTTATTTATCTTGTTGATTTATTAATGCTTTATTAGCAAGCCTTGATTAACTTTTCTGTGATCGTCCTATTTTTTTATTGTGTGAGCAAAAACACAATTGCCTAATTATTGACTCGCCATTCTATTCAGCGTAAACTCTTGCGACCCTAATTTATAGGGTTTGATTTTTCACACACACTTAGGAGCTATTTAACAATGGCAACAATTTCACAATTGGTACGCAAACCGCGTAAGGACAAAGTTCAAAAAACTAACGTTCCTGCGCTAGAAGCGTGTCCACAAAAACGTGGTGTATGTACTCGTGTATATACTACTACACCAAAAAAACCTAACTCGGCAATGCGTAAAGTTGCTCGTGTACGTCTAACTAACGGTTTCGAAGTAACTTCGTACATCGGTGGTGAAGGCCATAACTTGCAAGAGCATAGTGTAATCTTGATCCGCGGCGGTCGTGTAAAAGATTTACCGGGTGTTCGTTACCATACAATTCGTGGTGCACTTGATACTTCAGGTGTTGCAGCACGTCGTAACGGTCGTTCTAAATACGGTGCTAAAAAGCCTAAATCTTAATACTTTCCGTAAGTAAGGCCAAACAAACACTATTTAATTTTAATATGTTTTGGGTAAAATCCTGAAGCGCACGGAGATAATAAGATGCCAAGAAGACGCGTCGTAGCTACTCGTAAAGTACTACCAGATCCTAAGTTTGGATCAGAAATCCTAACAAAATTCGTTAACGTAGTAATGGTTGACGGAAAAAAATCTATTTCAGAAAAAATCGTTTACGGTGCATTGGAAACTGCAGCTGAAAAAAGCAGCAAAGATCCAATGGAACTTTTTGAAGTAGCTCTAGAAAACATCCGCCCAAGCGTAGAGGTTAAATCTCGTCGCGTTGGTGGTTCAACTTACCAAGTTCCTGTAGAAGTTCGTCCTTCTCGTCGTAATGCTCTTGCAATGCGTTGGTTAGTTGAAGCTTCTCGTAAGCGTGGTGAAAAATCAATGGCATTACGTCTAGCTGGTGAGCTAGTAGATGCAGCAGATAACAAAGGTTCTGCGGTTAAGAAACGTGAAGACGTTCACCGTATGGCTGATGCAAACAAAGCGTTTGCTCACTACCGTTGGTAGAAAGTATTTAGCACAGGCTTTGGCCTGTGCTTTTTCGTTTCTATTTGCACAAAGCTTTATTTAAAAAGGACATTGCATTGTCACGTACAACTCCTATTGAGCGTTACCGTAATATCGGTATTGTAGCTCATGTCGATGCAGGTAAAACTACTACTACAGAGCGTGTATTGTTCTACACTGGCGTATCTCACCGTATTGGTGAAGTTCACGACGGCGCAGCAACAATGGACTGGATGGAGCAAGAGCAGGAGCGTGGTATCACTATCACATCTGCTGCCACTACTACTTTCTGGCAGGGCATGCAAAACCAGTACGAACAGCACCGCATTAATATCATCGATACACCCGGACATGTTGACTTCACCATTGAAGTTGAACGTTCTTTACGTGTGTTAGATGGTGCAGTAGTTGTTTTCTGTGGCACATCAGGTGTAGAACCACAATCAGAGACCGTTTGGCGTCAAGCGAACAAGTACCACGTTCCACGTGTTGTATTTGTTAACAAGATGGACAGAACTGGGGCTGACTTTGAGGCTGTGCTTGAGCAAATTCGTAATCGCCTTGGGTCTACTTGTGTACCTATTCATTTGAATATCGGTGCGGAAGAAGAGTTCGAAGGGGTTATTGACCTCATTAAAATGAAAGCAATTAATTGGAACGATGCAGATCAAGGGATGACATTTGAATATAATGATATCCCTGCTGATCTACTAGAGCACGCGCAAGCTTTGCACGAAGAGCTAGTAGATACAGCTGCAGAAGCAAATGATGAACTGATGGAAAAATACCTTGAAGAAGGTGAGCTTTCAGAAGAAGAAATCAAAGCAGGTTTACGTATTCGTACGTTAAATAATGAAATTGTATTAGCGACTTGTGGTAGCGCCTTTAAAAATAAAGGTGTTCAAGCAGTACTTGATGCAGTTATCGATTATTTACCTTCTCCAGTGGAAGTTGACGCGATTAAAGCTATCAATGCCCACAATGATAAAGAGATTGAATGTCCTGCTTCTGATGATGCACCATTTGCCGCACTCGCATTTAAAATTGCAACGGACCCATTCGTGGGCACGTTAACGTTTATGCGTGTGTACTCAGGCGTAGTTAAGTCTGGTGATCAAGTTTATAATCCTATTAAAGGCAAGAAAGAGCGTTTAGGGCGTATCGTACAGATGCACGCTAACGAACGTAAGGAAGTCAAAGAGGTTCGCGCTGGTGATATCGCCGCTGCGGTTGGCCTTAAAGACGTCACTACGGGAGACACGCTTTGTGTTGCTGGACAGAATATTATACTTGAGCGTATGGATTTCCCTGAACCGGTAATTCAAATTGCGGTTGAGCCTAAAACCAAGGCTGACCAAGATAAATTAACGCTAGCACTAGAAAAACTTTCTGCTGAGGATCCTTCATTCCGTGTTGAAACGAATGAAGAGTCTGGACAAATACTGATCTCTGGTATGGGTGAACTTCACCTTGATATCATTGTTGACCGTATGCGTCGCGAGTTCTCCGTGAACTGTAACGTGGGTAATCCACAAGTAGCTTACCGTGAAACCATCCGTAAATCGGTTGAGATCGAAGGTAAATTTATTCGTCAAGGCGAAGGACCGAGCCACTATGGCCACGTCCAATTAAAATTAGAACCACTTGAAAATGGTGCTGGCTTTGAATTTGTGAACGAAATGGCTGACAATGTAATCCCTAAAGAATACATTCCAGCAGTGAGCAAAGGCTGTGAAGAACAAATGAACCAAGGTGTACTTGCTGGTTTCCCAATGCTTGACGTTCGAGTAACTTTATTAAATGGTTCTTACCATGAGGTTGACTCTAGCGAAATGGCCTTTAAAATTGCTGCCATGATGGGTTTCAGAGATGGAGCATTAAAAGCTGATGCCACTATCCTTGAGCCTCTGATGAAAGTGGAAGTAACTACTCCAGAAGAATGGATGGGCACTGTAGTCGGGGATCTTAATGGTCGTCGAGGTATTATTGAAGGAATGGACGATGGCCCTGGTGGTGTTAAGATCGTTCATGCTAAAGTACCGCTGTCTGAAATGTTCGGTTATGCTACCGCAGTTCGCTCAGCAACGCAGGGTCGTGCATCTTATTCGATGGAATTTTTAGAATATGCCGATGCGCCTAAAAAAATTGCTAACGCAATTATTGAAGCGAAATAAAAAATAAATTAAACTAACGCCTTTCCATGTGATGGCATGTGGAGAGGTATTTACTGATAAAGAAGGTACACACTGTGTCTAAAGAAAAATTTGAACGTAATAAACCACATGTAAACGTAGGTACAATCGGCCACGTTGACCATGGTAAAACTACTTTAACAGCTGCAATCTCTGCTGTATTAACGAAGAAATTTGGTGGCGACACTAAAGATTTCTCTTCAATCGATAACGCTCCAGAAGAGCGTGAGCGCGGTATTACAATCAATACTTCTCACATCGAATACGATACAGACACTCGTCACTACGCACACGTAGACTGTCCTGGACATGCCGATTATGTTAAAAACATGATCACTGGTGCTGCTCAAATGGATGGTGGTATCTTAGTTGTTGCTGCTACAGACGGTCCTATGCCACAAACTCGTGAGCACATCCTACTTTCTCGTCAAGTTGGTGTTCCACACTTAGTTGTTTTCTTAAACAAATGTGACATGGTTGATGATGAAGAGCTACTAGAATTAGTAGAAATGGAAGTTCGTGAACTTCTTTCTGAATACGACTTCCCAGGTGATGACCTACCAGTTATCCTTGGTTCTGCTCTTAAAGCACTTGAAGGTGAAGCTGAGTGGGAAGACAAGATCGTTGAACTTGCTGACGCACTAGATTCTTACATCCCTGAGCCAGAGCGTGACATCGATAAGCCATTCATCCTTCCTATTGAAGATGTATTCTCAATCGCTGGTCGTGGTACTGTTGTTACAGGTCGTGTTGAGCGCGGTATCATCAAAGTTGGTGAGTCTGTAGAAATCGTTGGTCTTAAAGATACTGTTACTACTACATGTACTGGTGTTGAGATGTTCCGTAAACTTCTTGACGAAGGTCGTGCTGGTGAGAACGTTGGTGTTCTTCTACGTGGTACTAAGCGTGAAGACGTTGAACGTGGTCAAGTTCTAGCTAAGCCTGGTTCTATCAAGCCACACACTAAGTTCGAATCTGAAGTATACGTACTAAGCAAAGATGAAGGTGGTCGTCATACTCCATTCTTCAAAGGTTACCGTCCACAGTTCTACTTCCGTACAACTGACATCACTGGTGCTGTTGAGCTTCCAGAAGGTGTAGAAATGGTAATGCCTGGTGATAACCTTAAGTTCGTTGTTGAACTAATTGGTCCAATCGCTATGGACGAAGGTCTACGTTTCGCTATCCGTGAAGGTGGCCGTACTGTTGGTGCTGGTGTTGTTTCTACTATCATCGAGTAATAATTACTCTTTATAGTTTTTAAACTACATTCAAAAAAGAGAGCTTCTGCTCTCTTTTTTTATGGGCTAGGGAAAGTGCTTTTAGACAAAGCTTTCACCTCACTACTGGTGAAGGTGGCGCTATACCTGTAAAGATACAGCTGCTTGTTTCTACTATTATCGAGTAATAACTACTCTTTGTAGTTTTTAAACTACATTCAAAAAAGAGAGCTTCGGCTCTCTTTTTTTATGGATGAAGGAAAGTGCTACGTTCTAGAAGTAGTTTAAGTACCATGTTTAACTAGCTGTGAAGGTAGCACCATACCTGTAAAGATGCAGCTGCTTGTTTCTACTATCATCGAGTACTACACCTCAAGTAAAGCTACTCTTTATCGTTTTTAAACTACATTCAAAAAAGAGAGCTTCGGCTCTTTTTTTTATGCCTGTGAGAAAGTGTTTTTCGTTTGTCGTTATCAATTAAGGTTACGACACATCTTTAAAGGGCGCTGGGCGAATTAGCCGGCAGGCTAGAGCAATGAGCGGAAGAGCTCTGTGATTCCTTTTTTCAGCTTGCTTGTTTTGAGTTGAAAGTAATGAAAGTTGCGACACATCTTTAGGGGCGCTGGCTTAAGCCTGCTTCTTTTGAATTTGTTTTTTGTGTTTTGACTGTGTTTTTTTAGTTATTCACGGTTCGCTTTGCTCAGCGATGCTAATCGTTGTATGCGATAACTCGCATACTGGCAGGTTGAAAAAAGGGTGCGCAGAGCTTACCCGCTCATGAGACCAACCTGACGGTTGATTCGCCCAGCGCCCCGGGTATCAAGCTTCGCTCGATAGCTATCGCAATGTTATGCGATGAGCGAAGGCTTTGAACTTTGATGTAAGGTAATTGACGAGCAATATCATAAGTAACGAAAAATCTTTAAGGGGCGCTGACTTCAGTCTGCAGTGTTTTGGTTTTGTGTGTTGCTGTTGAGTTTTAGTGTTTTGATGTTGTGAATGGCTTATTAGTTCGCTTTGCTCATTGAGGTTGATAGTCGTATGCGATGGCTCGCATACTGGCAGGCTAAAAAAAGGGTACGCAGAGCTTACCCGCTCATGAGACCAACCTGACGGTCGATTCGCCTAGCGCCCCGGGTATTAGACTTCGTCTAATCGCTGTCACTTTATGAAATTAGGCGATCGTTGATAGTTTTTTTTAAAACTGATTGCTGCGTCTGGCGTTTTTGATGGCGTACTCAGGCATTTTAGTTTCTAGTTTGACTAGTTGTAGTTTGGCTTCTGCTTTAGTTTTTTTACTTTCAAATACAGTGTTGTATAAGGCGTGGTAAGCTTCTTCATAATCGTATGGGCTGCCGTAACCTTGGTTTAGCAGTTTGATATAGCTGATTTTTGCTTTTAGATGGCCTAATAAGGCGGCTTCTCTGAAGTAACGAATTGCTTTGTCTTTGTCTTGGATGACTAGTGTACCGTTATTGTAGTAACGGCCTAATTGCTCTATTGCTGCTAATAAGCCCTTATTAGCGGCTTCATGTATGTAGTGCATGCCTAATTTGGCATTACGGTCTACACAGATGCCCCAAGCGAGCATATCTCCCCACAAGTATACAAATGATGGTTCTTTAATTTTTAAAGCGTGAGCTTCAATATCTTGCACTAATTGACAATCATCTGCTTTGACACGTTGCAAGTGTTTATTGTCTCTCACTAAAGCATTTAACTCGTCTTGTGTATAAACTTGAATCACTTCATAGTCTTCTGCGATCGACAGGTTAGATGTGATTAAGCTGACTAGAAGTAACGAGCTGGCTACTATTTTTTTCATAAGTCTTTATACCAGGTGAATTATTAAAGTGAATAATAGTTTATCGGCAGCTTTTAGTTTTTCTTAAGTATAAAAAAACCTCTAACAAGGTAGAGGTTTTTATGGTCGAGAAAGCAGGGCAGTATTAAATACCACTACCTTGTTCTTCGATAGGATCTTCGTGTAATCCACACTCTCGTTTTAAACCAAAAAAGCGAGTCTCTTCTTCGGTCATACCTAGTTCTAATGGACGAGAAGTTTGTACATCACCTACTGATACGTAACCTTGTTCCCATAGCGGGTGGTAACTTAGGCTATTCTCTTGTAAGTAATAATGAACCTCTTTATTTGTCCAATCGATAATCGGTAAAAACTTAAAGCAATTATTTTGAATGCTTAGTACGGCTAAATCTTCACGGCTTGAAGATTGTGAGCGACGTAAGCCTGAGAACCAGGTTTTAGCGTTTAGCTCTTTTAAAGCACGTTTCATTGGCTCTACTTTGTTGATCTGGTTGTATTTGGTTAACCCATCTACACCTTGTTCCCAAAGTTTACCAAAGCGAGCTTCTTGCCACGCTGGGCCATGCTCTGCTTTATAAATCTTTAAGTTTAAATTTAACTGTTCTGTTAAATCATCAATGAATCGATATGTTTCAGGAAATAAGTAGCCTGTATCAGTCAAGATGATTGGTGTGTCGACTTTTACACTGGTGATCATGTGTAAACAGACGGCCGCTTGAATACCAAAGCTTGATGATAAAACAAATTCACTTTCTAAATTGTCGATCGCCCATTGAACGCGTTGTTGCGCGGTCTGTTTTTCTAATAACTGATTAACTTCAGCCAGAGCAGCAGTCTGCTCGGCTTTAGATAATGTTAATAGATGGGCAAGATCTAACGTGTTAGGCATAAAAGTCCCTAGCTGCTACAACTACTTCAGCAATAATGCCGGCACGGATGACAAAGTCTCCGAAATCTTCATCTTGATTACGTTCTTTTGCCCAACGGCCGATTAATTCATCTAATGTACTTACGATTGTTGCTTCGTCGATATTTTCTGCGTACATCTTAGGAATACGAGTACCAATTTTGTTACCGCCTAAATGCAGGTTGTAACGACCTGGTGCTTTACCCACTAAACCTACTTCCGCCAACATTGCACGACCACAGCCATTTGGACAGCCTGTGATACGTAGAATGATGTGATCTTTAGGGATATTATGTTTTGCTAATAAACCTTCAACATCGTCTGTTAAGCCTGGTAGGTAACGCTCAGCTTCTGCCATCGCTAATGGACATGTTGGTAAAGATACACATGCCATTGAGTCCATACGTTGGTCACTGGTGTTATCATCGATTAAGCCACATTCGCGAGCTAATTTTTCAATGTTGTCTTTTTCTGCTTCCGGTACGCTTGCGATCACTAGGTTTTGGTTCGCTGTCATGCGGAAAGTGCCTTGGTGTACTTTAGCAATTTTCACTAAACCTGATTTTAATGGCTTACCATCAAAGTCTAGGATACGGCCGTTTTCAATGAACACTGTTAGGTGCCATTTGTTATCGATACCTTTTACCCAACCGATACGATCTCCACGCTCTGTGAATTCGTAAGCACCTGGTGCTGCGAAGGTAATACCTGCACGTTTTTCAACTTCTTTTTTGAAGGTTTCAATACCGTGTGTTTCTAGTGTGTATTTAGTGCGAGCATGTGAACGACTAACACGACCACCTAGGTCACGCTGAGTTGTTACCACTGCTTCAGCCACTTCCATCACCTTGTCTACTGGGATGAAACCAAAGTCATCACCTAGACGTGGGAAGGTCGTTTTATCACCGTGTGTCATACCTAGACCAGCACCTACTACTACGTTGTAACCAGTGATCTTGTTATCTTCAATGATGGCAATGAAGTTAAGGTCATTGGCATGGATATCCACATCGTTGTAAGGTGGTAATGCCACTGCAATTTTAAATTTACGTGGTAAGAAGATATTGTGATAAATCGGCTCTTCTTCTGTATCTAATACTTTTTCACCATCTAACCAAATCTCAGCATAAGCGTTTGATTTTGGTAGGAAGTGTTCACTGATCTTTTTAGACAGTTCGTATACTTCTGTGTGTAACTCAGATTGCTCTGGGTTAGAGGTACAAATCGTATTACGGTTAACGTCACCCGCAGTAAAGATAGAATCGATGTTCGCTTTGAATTTCAATTCTTGGAATACTGATTTTAAGTTACGTTTAAAAATACCGTGGTATTGGAAAGTTTGACGCGTGGTAATACGGATACTACCTGCATCAGTTAACTCTTCAGCAATACGGTCAATCTCTAACCATTGCTCAGGTGTTACAACACCACCAGGTAGACGCGCACGTAATAGAAATGAGTAAAGCGGCTCTAGTTTTTGTTGCTTACGCTCAGCACGGCGATCACGGTTATCTTGTTGGTATAAACCATGGAACTTAACAAGTTGCACTTCATCAGGATGGAATGAACCTGTTGTTGTATCGTTAATACCTTCTACTAAGTTACCGCGAAGATAATTACTTTCAATTTTAATGCGTTCGTTGTCGTGTAATTTCTGGCTCATTAGTAAACATCCCTTTGGTAGCGTTTTGCTTGGCGTAATTCTGTTAAGTATTCTTCTGCATCTTCAAGGCTTAATTTGCCTTGCTTGCTGATAATTTCGATAAGTGTTGTTTGTACGTCTTTAGCCATGCGATTTGCATCACCACAAACGTAAAAATGAGCACCATCTTGTAACCATTTGAACACTTCAGCTGCGTTCTCTTTTAAACGGTCTTGTACGTAGATTTTTTCTGCTTGGTCGCGAGAGAAAGCTAAATCTAATTTAGTTAATAGACCTGATTTCAGGTAATTCTGCCATTCAACTTGGTATAGGAAATCTTCGTTAAATGTTTGGTCACCAAATAATAACCAGTTTTTACCCGTTGCATCCGTTGCTTCACGCTCTTGCATGAAAGCGCGGAATGGTGCGATACCTGTACCTGGGCCAACCATGATCACTGGAGTGTCTGGGTTAGCTGGAAGACGGAAGTTGTGGTTATCTTCGATAAATACTTTGACTTCTTCACCTTCTTCTAAACGGTGAGATAAGAAAGTAGAAGCACTGCCACCACGTTGTTGGCCGAGTTCGTTATCAAATACTACTGCACCAACAGTTAAGTGAACTTCTTCTTCCACTTCTGTTTGGCTTGATGCAATTGAATATAAACGTGGGCTGTTTCGGCGCAATAATGCAACGAAGTTTTCTTCTGTTACTGGGTCATTACCTTCTACTGTTACTACATCAACAATTTGATGTGTATTAGCAAAGTCACGGCATGCGTTTTTGTCTTCTGCTAATGCCAGTAGTTCTTTATTTTCAGTTAATGCTGCGTAACCTTCGATAAAGCCTGGGTGTGTACCCGTTAGCTCGAACTCTTCAATTAATGCATTTTTTAAGGTAATAGTTTGCTCACCTAGTGTGATCTCTTTATCCGCATCTAAGCCTAGTTTAGCAATCAGTTCATCAACCATTGCTTGGTCGTTCTTAAACCAAACACCCAGTGCATCACCGGCTGTGTAGTGTAAATCTGAGCCTTCTAAATCGATTTCGATATGACGCACATCTTTAGCTGATTCATTACCAGTGATTTTCTGGCTAGTTAACAGGCTTGCAGAAAATGGGTTTTGCTTGTTGTATTTGTTTGCAGCCGCTGGTGAGCTTGATGCTACTGCTGCAGTTGTTACACCTTCTTTTTGCAGTGTTGATTCAACTGCGTCTAATGCTTTATCAAACCAAGCTTGTGTTACTTCTTGATAATCTACATCGGCATCTAAACGTTGAGTGATGATTTCACCACCTAATGCAGCTAAACGCTCTTCGAAGTCTTTACCTGTTTGACAGAAGAATTCGTAGCTTGAGTCACCTAAACCTAATACTGCAAATTTTAAATCTGCCAGTTTTGGTGCTTTTTTAGACGCTAAGAATGCATGTAGGTCGATAGCATCATCCGGTGCTTCACCTTCACCGTTTGTGCTTGCCACTACAATCACATGACTCTCATCTTTAATCGCTTTAACTTTGTAATCAGCCATTGAGATAAGTTGATTTGGGATGCCACGTGCAGCTGCTTGTTCTGCTAACTCTTGTGCAACGCCTTTGGCGTTACCAGTTTGTGAGCCGACTAAAATAGTTAAGCTTTGTCCTGCACTTTGTGTAGGAGCTGCTGCAGCTACTGGGCCTTGGCTTACGCCTGCTAGGTAACCACTAACCCATGCAGTTTGTACTGCATCTAAGCCAGCTGTTGCTTGTTGCAATTGAGCCAGTTGTGACTCAGATAAAGGCGAAGTTAAAGCCGATAAATTGTTAAGTGCCATGAAGTAATTTCCGCTATTACATTAAGATATGCGGAGTTTACGCGAGGTTATCTAGTCTACGAAAGAATAAAAGTTACTCTTTTATAACTAAATGGCATTTAAAGTGTGGGGTTAATAATCATTATCATTTAGGTAGGTTTTAAGGTGCTAAATATGGCTTTTTTCATCCTTTTAAAAGAAAAAAGCCACTAAGAATACGTTCTTAGTGGCTTTATAAAAGTGGTTTTATTTATTATCGAGCACTGTTTAGAAGTGTACTTCTACGCCTGCAAATAAACCTTTTACTTCTTGTGTACTGTTGGTGTGGTTAAGGTCTAACTCTTGTAGTTTATAACCAACACGTGCAGATACATTAACAAAAGGTGAGTCTGGGTTAAATGTGTAAGCCAAACCAATTTCAGTATCTAGGTAATCATCACTGGTTACAGATCCTGCAATGATTTCACCAAAGGCATGCATGCTTACACCTGGTACATGTACTTTAGCAGCACCGTAAGCCTGTGCAATTGAAGCGCTTTCGTTAAAGCCATCAGCATCTGTGTAAGCCACACCTAAATCAACTTCTACTAGGTCATTATCTAAAATTTCGTAGTATAAAATAGCGTTTTTTGCTTGGCTATCTTCAGTTGTAAAGTCATCATTTTGTAAATCAGAAAACTTGATTTTACCATTTGGGATAAGTGGAATGAAATGTTCAAATGCAATGTAACCTGAGATGTTGTTTGAACGATCTGATTGGCCTTGGTATGTTGTTTCGTTTGTATTGTAATCAATACCTGCATAAACACCTAAGAAATCAGCCATTGCTGGCATGCTCATTGTAGCTGCTACCGCAGCGGCTAAAATTTGTTTTTTCATAATAGGAAATTCCTTTGTGATCTCAATTATTGTTGGTGTTTAGTCATTGTTGTGTGAGACATTGTAATTTTTTGTATTGGCGCAGTGATGTTGATTGCATCTCCAGTATCAAAATAGAGTGTAATATCAACACTGTCGCCGGCGATTAAGTCATTCTTTAAACCTAAAAACATGACATGATAACCACCAGGTTGTAATTGTACACTATTATGCCCCTTTATGAGTATAGACTCAACTTGGCGCATTTTCATTAATCCTGCTTCACTAATGTGTGTATGTAGTTCTACGCGATCTGCTATGTCACTGCTGACAGAGACTAGTTTAACACTCTCTTCACTCTGGTTTTCTATCGTTAAAAAAGCTGCACTGTTTTTAACATGTGGTGGGGTTGCTCTAACATATTGATCAGTTACAGTTAATTCTGCAGCTAAACTATTTAGTGAAAATAAGAGAGAACAAATAACTAAACCTAAACGACTCATGATTTTTCCTTATCATGCTTAAAGAAGTAATAATAAATAAGATAGCCGAGTAGTATCCAAATACCAAATTTAAATAAAAAAGAAAGTGCCCCAACTAAGATAAAACAGGCAACCATAATAATGGCAATGACCGCTAGGCTTAGTACGGATATACCAAACATAAAAAGTACAAATGCGGACATTAGTAATGCAAAAAGCTCAAACATTTGAATCTCCTATAATAGCAAATAGACTATTTCATATATTGCTGCTGATTGATATTAGGCCGGCATATACAAAAAATGCAAAGTACAGAAACTATACTTTGCATTAATTATACTGATTTTAATGTGAATTACTTCGGGACTTTGCCTATTAAGCGCGTAAAGACTTATCACCGCGAGCAATACCACATACACCAGAGCGAACGATTTCTACTATTTCGCTACATTCATCCATTGTTGCTACGAATGCATCTAGCTTGGAGCCTGCACCCGTTAATTGGATAGTGTATAAGTTTTGTGTGATATCAACGATTTGACCACGGTAAATATCACTGGTGCGTTTCACTTCTTCACGTGCTTCAGGGCCTACTGTACGCACTTTTAATAGCAACAATTCACGTTCAACATGCGGTGTTTGTGTTAATTCAGAAACACGTAGCACATCGACTAGCTTGTGTAATTGCTTCATCATTTGTTCAAGTGTTGCATTATCAACTACGTCAGTCGTGATGGTCATACGCGACAAAGTGTTGTCGTTGGTTGGTGATACCGTTAATGATTCAATGTTATAACCACGTTGTGCGAATAAACCTACAACACGTGCCAGTGAGCCTGATTCATTCTCAATTAATACAGAAATAATTCTACGCATCAGTTTGCTCCGTTTTGCTTAGGTACATGTCTTCCATACTGCCGAATTTAACTTGCATTGGGTAAACGTGCTCTTCTGGGTCAATGGCAACATCTACAAACACAACACGTTCTTTTAATTCAAAGGCGCGTGTTAGTGCAGGCTCAAGCTCATCAATAGTATCTACTTTAATACCAATATGGTTGTAAGCTTCTGATAACTTAACAAAATCAGGTACACTATCCATATAAGAGTGAGATTGACGACCACCGTAGAACATTTTTTGCCACTGTTTTACCATACCTAATGAACGGTTATTTAATAGTAAGATAACAACAGGAATGTTGTATTGCATACACGTTGATAACTCTTGAATATTCATTTGAATAGAGCCATCGCCAGTCACACAAACCACAGGGCGGTCTGGGTGTGCAATTTTACAGCCCATTGCTGCCGGTAAGCCAAAGCCCATGGTACCTGCACCACCAGAGTTGATCCATTGGCGAGGTTCTTTGAATGGGTAGTATTGTGCCGCAACCATTTGGTGCTGGCCAACATCAGATGTCACAATCGCATCACCCTTGGTTACCTTGTATAAACACTCAATAACTTGTTGTGGTTTGATATGCGTATCGCATGTTTTATAAGCTAGGCAATCTTTCGCGCGCCATTCATTAATTTGATCCCACCAAGCGTTAATATCATTGCTGTCATTCATTGCGTTAGTTTCATCAATCAGATCTAACATCTGTTGTAATACCACTTCAACGCTACCTACAATCGGTAGGTCGGCATGAATATTTTTTGAAATTGATGTAGGGTCAATGTCAATGTGCATAATTTTTGCGTTTGGACAGAATTTATCTACGTTATTGGTTACTCGGTCATCAAAGCGCGCACCACATGCAAAGATTAAATCTGCATTGTGCATTGATTTATTCGCTTCGTAGGTACCGTGCATACCTAACATACCGATGAATTGCTCGTGTTCACCAGGGAATGCACCTAGACCCATAAGCGTATTGGTTACTGGTAAGTTGAGTTTTTCAGCCAGTTGTAATACTTGTTTTGACGCATTGGCAATGATTGCACCGCCACCTACGTATAAAACAGGTTTTTTAGCGCCGACTAAGGCGGAAACTGCACGTTTGATTTGTCCTTTATGACCACTAAGTGTTGGGTTATATGAACGCAAGCTAACACTTTCAGGGTATTCATAAGGGAATTTGTTAAGTGGGTTTTGTACATCTTTTGGTAGATCAATAACTACCGGGCCAGGTCGACCTGTTGATGCAATGTAAAACGCTTTTTTGATCGCCTTTGGAATATCTTCCGCAGTACGACAAGAGAAACTGTGTTTTACAACTGGGCGTGAAACACCAATCATATCCGTTTCTTGGAAGGCATCGTCACCAATCCAAAAAGTAGGTACTTGACCAGATAAAACAACTAATGGAATTGAATCCATGTAAGCTGTTGCGATACCAGTAATACAGTTTGTAGCGCCAGGTCCTGCTGTTACTAATACACAGCCCACTTTACCTGTTGAACGCGAATAAGCATCTGCCATGTGTACAGCAGCTTGTTCATGACGTACTAAAAAGTGTTCAATTTCATCAGATTGAAAGATTGCGTCGTATATATCTAATACTGAACCGCCAGGGTAACCAAAGATATGTTCTATACCTTCGTCCTGTAGAGAGCGCACTACCATTTCTGCGCCTGAGAGCATTTCCATGAGTTGTATCCTTATACAATCGGTTAATTGCGTCGTTTTCTACCTGTATCGGGTAGAAGCGAACCTTGTGTCAATAAGCCATCAACGTTACGTTAATGAGGCACTAACTTTACGTTAATAAAATTAAAATGCATCCTAATATTGCTACTTTTTGGTCTTTTTTGTTGACTTATTTGTGGTCTAACAAGTTTTTAGCGATTAACCGGTGAATTTGCTTTGACTTTGTTGGTTGCTTGTTTTGCCTTGTTAGCTACTTTTTATAAACCAAGTCGCTGTTTTAAGCGTATTAGTTAACTATACAAGGGACTTTGTTATTACTTTTAGCTGATTCCTAGAGTGTGTTGATATCAAGCGCAGACAAATTCTTATTGTTCTCTATTTATTTACACAATAATTGGTTAAAATTCGGCTCTTTTTATTAATAAAATAATATAGTGAGTATTGATGTTTGAAGTAAACCCAATCCTTAATCAACTTAAAGACCTAACTGAGCGTGCTGAAATGCTTAGGGGGTACCTTTGACTATGACGCTAAACTAGAGCGTCTAGAAGAGGTAAGTCGAGAGCTAGAGTCATCGGAAGTATGGAATGATCCTGACTATGCACAAGCTTTAGGTAAAGAGCGCAGTAGTCTTGAATTAGTGGTTAAAACTATTGATGCCTTAACAGCCGGTACTGACGATATTGAGATGTTGGTGGAAATGGCTGTTGAAGAAAATGATCAAGACACCTTCGATGAAGCGATTAAAGAAGCCAACGATCTTGAGAAGCAATTAGAAGTACTTGAATTCCGTCGTATGTTCTCAGGCAAACAGGATGCATGCTCTTGTTATCTTGATATTCAATCAGGCTCGGGCGGTACAGAAGCACAAGATTGGGCCAACATGCTACTGCGTATGTATTTACGTTGGGGCGAAGCTAACGGTTACAAAACCGAATTAATGGAAGCTACACCAGGTGATGTGGCTGGTATTAAAGGGGCTACGATCCGTTTTAGTGGTGAATATGCTTATGGTTGGTTGCGTACTGAAACAGGTGTACATCGTTTAGTACGAAAATCACCGTTTGATTCATCGGGTAAACGTCATACTTCATTTGCTTCTGCATTTATCTATCCAGAGATTGATGACAACATCGATATTCAGATTAATCCTGCAGATTTACGTATTGATGTATATCGTGCGTCAGGTGCGGGTGGTCAGCACGTTAATACAACGGAATCAGCGGTACGTATTACCCATACACCGACCAATATTGTTGTACAATGTCAAAATGACCGTTCACAACATAAAAATAAAGATCAAGCGATGAAACAACTGCGCGCTAAACTCTATGAGCATGAGTTACAGTTGCAGAATGCTGAAAAACAGATCAACGAAGATGGTAAGTCAGATATTGGTTGGGGAAGTCAAATTCGTTCTTACGTACTAGATGACTCGCGAATTAAAGATTTACGCACCGGTGTTGAAAACCGCAACACACAGGTGGTGTTAGACGGCGATCTAAACAAATTTATTGAAGCAAGCTTAAAATCAGGTTTGTGATTTAACAATCAAGCTTGAAACAACAATCATTTTAAAAATTGAAGTAAAAGATAGGAACTATCATGTCAGAGCAAAACAAAGCAGAAGAACCACAGGTCGAGTTAAGCGAAATTCTAGCGCAACGTCTAACTAAATTAGATGCGATGCGTGAAAAGGGTCAAGCTTTCCCAAATGATTTCCGTCGTGAAAACATCTCTGACGATCTTCATAAGTTATATGATGCTAAGAGCAAAGAAGAGCTAGAAGAGTTAGCTGTTGAAGTTAGTGTTGCTGGTCGTATGATGACACGTCGTATTATGGGGAAAGCAAGTTTTGCAACCTTGCAAGATATGGGCGGTCAAGTACAAGTCTACGTTGCACGCGATAACTTAGCTGAAGGTTTTTACAACACTGAATTCAAAAAGTGGGATTTAGGCGATATCGTTGGTGCAAAGGGGGTTTTATTTAAAACTAAAACAGACGAGCTTAGTATTAAAGTATCTGAAATTCGCATCCTGACTAAAGCATTACGCCCGTTACCAGATAAGTTCCACGGTTTATCTGATACTGAAGCATGTTACCGTCAACGTTACCTTGATTTAATTGCCAATGAAGAGTCTCGTAAAACATTTATTTTACGTAACAAAATCGTTAATGCGATTCGTACTTACTTAAACGACCGTCAGTTTATGGAAGTAGAAACGCCTATGCTACAAGCAATTCCTGGTGGTGCAACGGCTCGTCCATTTGAAACATTCCACAATGCGTTAGACTTACCTATGTATTTACGTATTGCACCAGAGTTAAATCTTAAGCGTTTAGTGGTTGGTGGTTTTGAGCGTGTATTCGAAATTAACCGTAGCTTCCGTAACGAAGGTGTTTCAACACGTCATAACCCAGAATTCACTATGATTGAGTTCTACCAAGCTTACGCTGATTACATTGATCTAATGAACTTAACCGAAGATATGTTACGTACTATTACTGAAAATGTATTAGGTTCAAGCATCGTTAAATACGGTGAAGAAGAGTTTGATTTTGGTAAGCCATTTGTACGTTTAACTATGAAAGAGTCAATCCTAGAGTATAACGAAGGGATTGAAGCTGCTGAGTTAGACAGCATGGAAGGTTTAAAAGCGTTAGCTAAGCGTTTAGATATTCATATCAAAGATAGCTGGGGTGAAGGTAAAGTGTTAACAGAGATCTTTGAAGAGACGGCTGAGCACAAATTAATGCAACCAACTTTCATTACCGCTTACCCTGCAGAGGTTTCACCGCTAGCACGTCGTAGCGATGATAACCCAGATGTAACTGACCGTTTTGAGTTCTTCGTAGGCGGCCGTGAGTTAGCCAATGGTTTCTCTGAGCTAAACGATGCACAAGACCAAGCACAACGTTTCATGGATCAAGTTGCTCAAAAAGAGTCGGGTGATGATGAAGCAATGTTCTACGATGCAGATTACATTACTGCTCTTGAGCATGGTTTGCCACCAACAGCGGGTGAAGGTATTGGTATTGACCGTTTAGTAATGTTGTTTACTGACAGCCATACTATCCGTGACGTATTGTTATTCCCTCACATGCGCCCACAAGCTAAATAAGCTGATACTGGATATGAAAAGCGTTTATCGCTTTTGTTGACCATTTAAGCCTCGTTAATACGGGGCTTTTTTATGCCTGTAATAAATACCATTTGTAAGTTTTGTTACCCACTAACAGCAGTATTGATGTATCAGATAGCTATATCAGAAAATAATTGCTATTTATTTGCATTTAAAAATAGGGCGTGACCGTGATCACTGTGTGAATAAGAGGATGAACACTTTAATTTGTTGTTGTGATTGTTTTTTGATGTTTATGTCGTTTATTGAGCTGCTAAAATACTGATTTAATAGCAGTGATAATCTGTCATAAAAAAGCTTAATAATATTTTTTATAAATCATGTGCATTTGTTTTTTATCTGTGAGATGTCAAATATTTGATAACAACTTGATAAGTTTACATTTGTGATGACTTTTTCTGAAATTTTTAAATATAGTGCTAGGTCTTCTGAGGGGCAATAACGCATACCAAATAAGTGGCGGAGTTGTTGTAAGTGATTTTTAACTTAACCCTAAGGACAATGAAAATGAAAAAGATTTTAAAAAATAAACCTGCTGTTATCGCTGCTGGTATCGTTGGTGCTGTTTTAACTATTAATCCTGCTGTTGCATCTTGTGGTGCTTCATGTGATGCATTTTGTTCTCCATGCAAAGCTAAGTCTACAAAAGTTGTTAACCCTTGTACCGCCGCCAATCCGTGTGCTGCACAGAATCCATGTGCCGCTAAAAATCCATGTGCAGCCAAGAATCCATGTGCAGCCAAGAATCCATGTGCTGCTAACCCTTGTGCTGCCAGTTAAACGTTATGCGTTGTAACAGATGATATGCTACCTGAGTGATGGTGTGATTGTTTTGCACCATTGCCTTTTTTCAATTACCTGTACTTTTAAATAATAAGGTAACGCTTATATGTCAACAAAAATTGGTTGGTCTGCCTGTGAAGAAGCCCTTCCACTCGAAATGCCTTCACTTGAGTATATTGATAATTTAGATGAGATGCTGGTGGCTGCACAAATCGTTAAGGAGTGCCATCGTTTATTAAATAAAGCGGGTATTAATGTGGTTAGTGAATTACTTAAGGGGCAGGGGACTTTTTATCAGTTAAACCATTATCCTGAACAAGATGTCTACGATGATGAGTCTCACTGTCAATATTATTATCATAATCACAGAGGCGTAGAAGGGGAGCATGGGCATTTTCATACTTTTATACGCTCGCCTGCTATTCCTGAGGCTATTCAACCTATGTCAGGTTTTATGCAGTCTGAGCCTTGGCCGTCAGGAGAGGATGCGCTAGCGCACTTTATCTGTATCTCCATGGACGATGAAGGGTTTCCGGTTGGGTTATTTACCACTAATCGTTGGGTTTGTGCACAAACTTGGTATTCAGCTGAAGATACGATTGCTTTGCTTGATCGTTTTTATATTGATCATGCTTATCCTAACCTAGTGGTAAACCAGTGGATCACAGCGATGTTTGTGTTATTTAGACCTTATATCGTGGCGTTACTAACACATAGAGATAAAGTGATTGCCTTAAAACAAGCTGAAAATCCAGAGGTAGATGTACTAGAAGATCGTGAGTTAGATGTAACAGGTTCATTTACGATTACAATTGATCAGTGGGTTGCACAATTAACGGCGTTAATGAATATTGATATTGCTTTGTAATAAGGTGCATCAAATACTGAATTGATGCACCTTATTAAGTATTTACTTAAAAATTAAGCTTATCTTGTATTTGCTCTACAAAGTGAATTAAGCCTGTTTCATCTATTTCAGTAAAACGTTCTGTAATAGGGCTATCAATATCTAATACCGCTACTGTTTTACCCTGTGAGTTAATCGGTACAACAATCTCTGATTGACTTGCTGCATCGCAGGCAATGTGTCCCGGAAATTCATGTACGTCAGCGATACGTTGTGTGCTATTGGTACTGAATGCTTTCCCACAAACCCCTTTATCTAATGCAATACGGACACAAGCGACATTACCTTGGAAAGGGCCTAATACTAGTTCCTCTTCCTTATAAAGGTAAAAGCCTACCCAATTAATTTGGTGTAAATTGCTATTAAGTAACGCACTTAAATTAGATAGGTTGGCAATCAGATCTTTTTCATCCTCGATCAGTGCAACGGCCTGTTTTGTTAATGACTGATAGTCAGCTAATGTTTTCATTTATACCTACTCTATACGTGAAATTATTGGCTTAGTATCAGGCTTTATTCTCTCAAATAAAATAGATAGTTAAATGAAATACCTGTTTTTTCAAATTATTTTCTATTTTGCACAGTATTTGCACATTCTGTTGTTATTGTCCTTTCGAAATTTAAACCTGATAGGATTTTTGAAATGAAAAATAGTTCAAACATATTACTAGCTTTAGTTATGTCTGTAGGTGTTATGAGTCAAAGTTATGCTGCCAGTTCTGATCAAGACCGACCTGAAGGCGGCCCTCAAGGTGGTCCACCACAATTCTCTTCTGTTGATACTGATGGTGACGGCGAACTTACTTTCGATGAATTTTCTGCTCAAGAGATCCCACACGGTGATCACCAAACTGTGTTCGATGATATGGATTCAGATGGCAACGGTGTAGTGAGTGAAAATGAATTTACTAGTTTTAAACCGCCTCGTCCGCAGTCTTAAAATTAATGATATTGCGAACATTCTGTTCATGACCTTAGTGCATGTCGATTCGTTATATCAGCAACAGATTTTCTAAACATAGATTTTTCTAAGCTTAGAAATAAAGGTACTTTCCATTTCGACCTTAACGGAAAGAAATAATAATAATAACCCAACTATATGATAAAAGAGCATAAGATTCTGGTCATGTAACAGTAAGCTAACAATAAATAACGATATTTATGTTAGCTTAAATAAGTGGGACTCAAAGTGGGTGATTTGATTTATACTATTTTGATACAGGTAGTATGAATTATTAAATAAACCCGTTAGCGTATCTATCATGCTAGCGGGTTTAGTTTTTTCGATATTGTATTACTTCACTTTTAGCTTCTCTAACTCGTCGTATCACCTTTCAGTGTGTTATTAAAATATCAGTGCTATTTATTGTTAATGTTACCGAGATTAAAGGTACAATATTCATCACATGAGCATGAGAACCCTCCATGAAAATACATAATAAATTATTCCTCGTCTTCTTCGGCTTCAGTCTTGTATTAGTAACTGCGTTAGTTTTATTAATACAATGGAGTATTGGTAAAGGTATTATTGAATATGTGAATAGTAAAGAGGTTGAAGCATTAAAGCCCTTAGTGGCAGTGCTTGAAGATGAGTATAAAAAAAATAATAATTGGCAAAGTATACAAAATAGAAATAGGCATTTTGGACATTTATTGTTTCTATATTCGCAAGGTTTAGACCCGCAATCTCAAGCTTCTACTTATGAGGCAAAACCAAATAGTAGGTTACCAAGAGCTGAGGGATTTGCCCCGCCACCAAGAAGGCGCCGTCCCCCGACTGATTTGAACGAAGGTTTTGCTGTTTTTGATGCTAATGACGCGCTTATCGTTGGTCATTATATCAAAGGCATTGATTATAATAGAATTGCAATCATGACTGATAAAGTGAATGTAGGGTGGTTAATGGTCCCTAAGCATAAACAAATCACCGATGGTTATGAGTTAGACTTCATTAAACAACAACGAAGTTATCTTTGGTTAATTGCATTGATCACTATGGTGCTGGTTATTCTAATTACATTGCCATTAGCAAGACACCTTGCTGAGCCGATTAAAAAAATCATACGAGGTATGCATAAACTCACCCAAGGTGACTATCAACAGCACGTAGACGTTAAACGCAAAGATGAATTAGGTGAGTTAAGTCGAGATTTTAATGAATTAGCACTGACACTTTATGAAAATGATAGTGCGCGTAAGCGTTGGTTAGCAAACATCTCCCATGAATTACGCACACCAGTCGCTATTTTAAGAGGTGAGTTAGAAGCAATCTTAGATGGTGTAAGAGCATTAGAGAAACAGAATATCGAGTCAGCGAATGATGAAGTTAAGCACTTACAGCATTTGATTGATGACCTGCATTTACTGACCAGTGCGGACATTGGTGGCATGCATTACCGTAAACAAAGCCTCGACGTGGGCCTGTGGCTAGAGTCGGAAGTGCCTAAATATACCAGCTATCTTGCCGCCGCTAATATTAAACTTGAGCTTGAGAAACAGTCTGGTGAGTTTATTGCTTTTGTTGATCCAACACGATTATGCCAACTGTTTGAAAATATCATGAATAACTGTATTAAATATTCGATAGCTAATTTAGTGAAATTATCATGGGCAGTTATCACTCATGATCAGCAAAAATATTTAAAAATTACAGTGGAGGATAATGGCGTTGGTGTTGCTGAGCATCATCTACCCCATCTTTTTGAGTCGCTATATCGTGTCGAGAATTCAAGAAATAGACAAACTGGTGGCTCTGGGTTGGGGTTATCAATTTGTTCGCATATTGTGAGTGCACATCAAGGTAATATTAAAGCTGCTAAGGCTAAGTTAGGTGGATTAGCGGTGATCATCGAATTGCCTTTAGAATAGAATGGCAGTTTGCTCTGTATGAAGGCTAATATACTAATATCCGCTTATTTAACCCTAATTTTACCTAGCTAAAGTTAGGCTTGTCTTTATTGATGTTATTTATAGGAGTTGCCTGTGGCCAATTCAATTTTAATTGTTGAAGATGAAATAAAATTAGCGAACCTACTCGCTGATTATTTCAAATTGACTGATTATGAACCACATTTAATTGATCATGGTGACCTGGTGATTGATTGGGTAAAAACACATCAACCCAGTGTTATTTTATTAGACCTTATGTTGCCTGGCACTGATGGTATTACGTTATGTAAAGCGATTAGAGCCTTTTCTGATGTGCCTATTCTGATGGTTACCGCAAAGGTCGATGAAATTGATCGCTTACTTGGATTGGAACTAGGGGCTGACGATTATATCTGCAAGCCTTTCAGTCCTAGAGAGGTGGTAGCAAGAGTTAACACTGTCATGAGAAGGGTGAAAAATAGTCATTCAGTGACTTCTCCTGGTTTTTCGCTTGATGAAAATCGTCTTGTCGCTATTTTTAATGGTACTGAATCATCATTAACTTCGGTTGAGTTTCAACTGCTTAAACGTTTAGCCAATAAACCTAGTCGTATTTTTACCCGTGAACAGTTAATGCAAAATATGTATTCAGATGATCGTATTGTGAATAACCGTACTATCGATAGTCATATTAAAAAGTTAAGAAAGAAGTTGATTGATATTAGTCAGGGAGAAGATTTGATTCAATCGGTGTATGGGGCGGGGTATCGTTTAGTTTTACCTGAGCAGTTATAGTTTTCTGTAGATAAAAAAATACCCGCTCGAGAGCGGGTATTTTTATCACATCAAAGTGTTTAACTGATTACTCAGCTTCAACAACTTCAAGGTTGATAACTGCAGTTACGTCAGAGTGTACTGTAACAGTAATCTCGTAAGAACCAGTTAAACGTAAAGCGCCTTCAGGAAGACGAACTTCACTTTTAGCAACTTCTACACCAGCAGCAGTGATTGCATCAGCAATATCACGTGTACCGATTGAACCGAACAGTTTACCAGCATCACCAGCTTTAGAAGTGATAACAACCGCTTCTAATGCAGTAAGAGCTTCACCACGTGCTTGAGCAGCAGCTAGGTTAGCAGCTTGCTTAGCTTCTAGATCAGCACGACGTGCTTCAAAAGCTTCTAAGTTAGCTTTGTTTGCTGGTACAGCTTTTTGCTGTGGGAAAAGGAAGTTACGTGCGTAACCTGCTTTAACGTTTACTTTATCGCCAAGTTTACCAAGGTTAGCAACTGTATCTTGTAGGATAATTTCCATAATCTATAGCTCCTATTTACTTGTGTAAATCTGTGTATGGTAAAAGTGACAAGTAACGTGCACGTTTGATTGCGCGCGCTAGTTGGCGTTGGTATTTTGCACTTGTGCCAGTAATACGGCTAGGTACGATTTTACCACTTTCAGTGATGTAGTTTTTTAATGTAACAACGTCTTTGTAATCAATCTCAACAACATTTTCTGCTGTGAATCGACAGAATTTACGACGGCGGAAGTAACGAGCCATGGTAGTTCCTTAAATTTGTTCTATGTACTGAGCATGTAACACCAATTTACCAAGATTACTCTTGCTTTGGTGGTAAGTGATAAAACCACTTACTTTAATTTGCATGCCTTTCGATAATTTATTTTTCAACTGACTTGCTAATGGTCCACTTGTGGCAATTGGCATATAGCACATTGCATTCCGTGGTAATCCAGCTTCTTCTTGCACTGAACGATGTTCTATCGTCAGGTTACAGTGTTCAACGCCACTTGGGCTAATTTTATGTATCGGACTTTCGGTCACAATACCTGTAAGTTGCAAAAAGTTATCAGTCACTCAGTTTCTTATGCTTCAGCTTCTGCTGGTGCAGCTTCTGCTTCTGGGCGCGGAGCACGAGGAGCACGTTCAACACGCTCTTCTTTTGCTTTTGCTACTACAGATGCTTCAGTTACAGCAGTTTTAGTACGCATGATCATGTTGCGGATCACAGCATCGTTGAAACGGAAAGCAGTTTCCAGATCGTCGATTACTTTTTGCTCAGCTTCAATGTTCATAAGAACGTAGTGTGCTTTGTGTAGTTTGTTGATTGGGTAAGCCAGTTGACGACGGCCCCAGTCTTCTAGACGATGAACAGTACCTGCTGCTTCAGTGATAGCAGTAGTGTAACGCTCAATCATACCATTAACTTGTTCACTCTGATCAGGGTGAACCATAAATACGATTTCATAATGACGCATATAAAAATCGCTCCTTACGGGTTAGTAGCTTCATAAGTTGGCTCAGCCGTACCAAATAGAAGCAAGGAACAAAAAGGGTGGCTGATTTAAGGCGGCAAATTGTACATTCTGCAATCAAACTGCGCAAGCAATAAAGCGAATATATTTTAAACTTTATGACTGAACTTTTCGAATTGGTTTGTATCTATTACTAGGCAAGCTAAAATAACTATTTACATACTTATTAAAGAGTCGATTTAATTGAATTCTCTACCCGTTTACATTCTGATAGCTAGCTTAGTGGCAGTGAGCGCCAATGCATGGTTTTTCATAGACTCGTTTCAAGGAGAAGACGCGGAGCCTAATAAAAAAGAAGAGGTAAAAGAACAAGAAACTGTGGTTGACCCAGAAGTGGTGGTTCTACAACAAACACCCATCCCTAAAGAGGAATCTGAGTCGCTGTTAGTGACTGCAACACAAGCTCAGGCTAAAAAGCAGATCGATGCGCTAAAAGCACAACTCGAAGCTGAAAAATTAAAAAACCAACAAGCATTAGCCGCCCAGCAAACACAACAGAGTAAATTAAATTACTTACAATCAGAAAATGAACGCCTGTTTGATCAGGTGTCTACGTTAGATAACCAAGTCAACATACAAGAGTCTTATCTTGCTGAAAGTTTAAAGCGAGAACAGCGCTTAAATGAAACACTGCAAAAGCAGTTATTACAGAAAGCGAGCATTACGAGTTCGCCGATCGACAACATTAAATCATCCATTGATCAACAACCGGATTTGTTAAAAACTAAAAAAGATAGCAGTGGTAAGGAGGCTATTTCAGATGCTGAGTTTATTGATGTCGCAGTGCAAACCAATAATATCAAAACTGATGTTGTTGATGGTAATGAGCCAGTAAACGAAGAGGAAAAACGTTTTAGTGGGGCAGTGGAGTTTGGCTTTAATTATGACCAAGATATTGATGTCACTAAAAGTGCTGATGGCCGCTTAATTTTAGATTATAACGTGACCGATAATTACAACATCAATAATGATATTCAATTTGAATTTGAAGATGAAGAAGATGAGGATACAGATAATGACTGGCGTTGGCAGCTTCAAGGTAACTACAGTTTAGACCCGGTAAATTCTTTATTTTTACGTAGTGATATTCAGCGTAGCCAATCTGCATCTTATGAAAAAGAGGACACCTTTACTGTAGGGCATGGTCATGTTTTCTTTAACGAAAACAACCATAAATTTAACACAGAGTTTGGCCCCGGTTATAAAGTGGCTGAGCCTAACGACGGTGAAGATGAAGTCTCGTATAATGAATTCATTGTTCGAACTAAATTAAACTATGAAAGGATTGTCACTGAAAACTTACAAGTGACGTTAGAAGGAACCTTTGAGTTAGGCCATAAAAACAGTGTGTATGAAAGTGAATTTAAAATACAAAATAGAATCTATCAGGAGTTATATTTAATTTTTGATATTAACTATAAGTATAATCAAAATGTACCTGATGATACTGAGAATGACGAATTATCCACTGGTTTTAATTTACAGTATGCATTCTAAAATAACAGTCGCTTAACCGCCATAAAAAAGGCCTAGTCATATTGTTATGACTAGGCCTTTTTTATTTATTTTAATACCAATGATTAGCGGCGTTGGCGTACTACTTCAAATAAGCAGATGCCTGTGGCTACTGATACGTTCAAACTTGAAACGGCACCTGCCATTGGTAGTTTGATTAATTCATCGCAATGCTCGCGTGTTAAGCGGCGTAAGCCTTTACCTTCAGCACCCATCGCTAAAGCCATACCACTTTCTAGTTTACAATCGTAAAGGCTTTGTTCTGCTTCACCTGCTGTGCCGTAAATCCAAATACCTTTATCTTGTAAGTTACGCATTGCACGGGCTAAGTTAGTAACATGTATCAATGGAATTGATTCCGCTGCACCACAAGCCACTTTGCGTACAACAGGCGTTAAGCTTGCTGAGTTATCTTTAGGGATGATCACTGCATGCACACCAGCGGCTTCTGCACTTCGTAAACAAGCACCTAAGTTATGTGGGTCAGTGACACCATCTAGAATTAATAGAAACGGTGGCACATCTAAGTTAGCTAAAATAGGCTCTAAATCATTGTCGGTAAGCACTTTCATTGCTTTTACTCGTGCCATGATGCCTTGATGCTGCTCTCCATCTGACTTCTCATCTAATGCTTTACGTTGCATAAATTGAACTGATACACCCCAATCTTTAGCTTTATTCAGTACATCATTTAAACGTTCGTCATCACGTCCTTTTAACGCGTAAATCTCAATAACACGTTCAGGTTGCTTTTCTAATAGGGCATCAACGGCATGCATACCGTAAATAATTTCATTTTTACTCATTTTTATTCTCTAATATTTAATATGTTTAATCTCTGATTAGGCTTTATTACACCCTAATCAGATTTTTTAGCTTTATTACGTGCACGTTCTGCGCGACCAGGTCGGCTTTTTTTGGTGCTAGTCGTCTTTTTCTTTTTAGATGATGGGGTGTTTTTTACACCTTGTTTCACCGGGCGTTTCTTTTTCGGCGTTGCTTTTTTAGCTGCCGGCTTCTTCGTTTCTATTGTGCCTTCTTGCAGCTTTTCACGTTCGGACTTGGGTGCTGCTTTTTCGCCAGTTGAACGCGTTGCTTTACTACGTGCTCTTTTATCAATAGGGCGATCAGATGATTTTCTTGGTGAAGGTTTACGGCCACGCGTGCGTTGACCCGCTAATGCTTCATCAGCGAGTTCAAAATCAATCTTTTTATCATCTAGGTTAACCGATAGTACTTTAACCTCTAATACATCACCAATGCGATAAACTCGACCGGTGCGCTCACCGGTTAAGGTTTGTTTACCTGCATCAAATTGGTAATAATCAGAAATTAATCCAGTGACATGCACTAAGCCGTCAATATGAATGTCATTTAAGCGAACAAAGAAACCAAAGTTAGTTACTGCCGCAATAGTACCGATCATTGTGTCGCCAATATGATCCTGCATATATTCACATTTTAAGGCATCGGCTACATCACGTGTTGCATCGTCAGCGCGACGCTCGGTCATTGAACAATGCTCACCAAGTTGGCTAACTTCATCATATTGATAGTTGTAACCACCGGTTTCCGTCCATTTTGCTTTTAACTGATTATTTTCTTGGTGTGCAACTAGGTATTTAATTGCTCGGTGTAAAATAAGATCAGGGTAACGACGAATAGGCGAGGTGAAATGTGCGTACTCTTCTAATGCTAAACCAAAGTGTCCTAAGTTATCACCTTGGTAAACTGCTTGTTTCATTGAGCGTAATAGCATGGTTTGCAGCAGTTCTTTATCATCACGTTCTGCGAAGCTTTCCGCTAAATCTGCATAGTCACGTGGTGCTGGTTTTTCGCCACCTTGTAAGGTTAAGCCTAACTCTCCTAAGAATGAACGGAAGTTAGCTAGTTTTTCTTCACTTGGTGTTTCATGAACACGAAATAAAGCGGCAGCATCGGCAGAGCCAATGAAACGCGCTGAAGCAACGTTCGCTTGGATCATACATTCTTCGATGATTTTATGTGCATCGTTACGGACTAACGGCACAATTGAATCGATTTTACGTGCTTCGTTAAATAAGAAGCGGACTTCTAATGTTTCAAACTCCATACCACCACGAATGTGACGCGCTTTTTTGAAGGCTTTATAAAGGTTCTCAAGTTCTTCTAAGTGTGGCACTAATGGTTTGTACTGCTCACGTAATGGCTGATCACCTTCTAAAATAGAAGCCACTTTAGTATAGGTAAAGCGAGCATGTGAATTCATCACTGCTTCATAGAATTTATAATCCGTTAAATGGCCATCTTTAGAGATAACCATTTCACTGACCATACATAGGCGGTCTACTTTTGGATTGAGCGAACATAAACCGTTAGACAGTACTTCCGGTAACATTGGAATGACTTGGTCAGGGAAGTAAACAGAGTTACCACGATTTACTGCTTCTTTATCTAATATCGTGTCTTTACGCACATAATAACTTACATCCGCAATAGCTACCCATAAACGCCAGCCGCCATTCGGCTCTTTTTGACAAAAAACAGCGTCATCGAAATCACGTGCATCTTCACCGTCAATAGTCACTAATGGCAAGTCACGAAGATCAACGCGTCCTTTTTTAGCCTCTTCGGGTACAAACTCACCGTAATGCTCAATCTCTTTATCTAACCCTGCTGGCCATTCATGTGGAATGTCGTGAGTACGTAAAGCAATTTCCACTTCCATTCCTGGTTCCATATCTTGGCCCAGTACTTCTGTTATTTTACCTGTTGCTAAAAAACGTGCTTTAGGACGCTGTACTATTTCAACCACCACAATTTGTCCGTGTCGCGCTCCGCCGTTATTTTCTTTGCTAATTAATATCTCTTGATTAATGCGAGAATCATCAGGTACCACTGAACCCATTCCATCTTCAACAAAGTAGCGACCAACGATGGTTTCTTTACGTGCTTCTAATAAACGCACAAAGCGTGCTTCAGTTCGGCCACGTGAATCTACTTTTACGGGCTGTGCGAGAATAGTGTCACCGTGGAATAAAAAACGCATTTGATGATTAGGTAAAAATAGGTCTTTGCCATCATCTGCTGTTTTTAAGAAACCAAAACCGTCTTTATGGCCAATAACAACACCAGTGGATAGATCTAACTTGTCAGGTAACCCATAGGTCGCGTTTCGGCACCAAACTAATTGGCCATCACGTTCCATTGCTTTTAAGCGGCGACGTAATCCTTCCGCTTCTTCATCACTTGATAATGAGAATGCTTTAAACAAAGCATCACGAGTGATTGGTTTTCCATGTTTTTCGATAAATTGTAAAATGAATTCACGGCTTGGTACGGGATGTTCGTAAGTTTGTGATTCGCGATCTAAATTTGGGTCTAATGTCATATATGAAACTCTTTGTAAGGCAATTAGTGAAAGTATATCTGAAAATAGATAAAAGCTTTGAATTAATGAAGAAAAGGCTGATTTTTTTGTTTTTTAAGCAGATTGTACATCTATTGAGCAAGTAAACCTATTTTATTAAAAAAACTATAAAAAAGACTAGACAGCTTTTGCAGGGTTCAGTATTATCCGCGCCACGCTAAAGACGTGAGCATCCGTAGCTCAGCTGGATAGAGCGTTGCCCTCCGGAGGCAAAGGCCACAGGTTCGACTCCTGTCGGGTGCGCCATTACTTCGAGAGCAATAGTTTGAAAGAAAGCTCGGAAGTAAAGAAAGTCTTTGGATTGTTAGTGGCGGATGTAGCTCAGTTGGTAGAGCCCCGGATTGTGATTCCGGTTGTCGCGGGTTCAAACCCCGTCATTCGCCCCATCTTTTCTTGATGTAAAACTAGATACTCGGTGATTAGCGCAGCTTGGTAGCGCATCTGGTTTGGGACCAGAGGGTCAGAGGTTCGAATCCTCTATCACCGACCACATTTGAATAATCCGCTTAGCTCATAGAGTTAAGCGGATTTTTTCGTTTTAGAGAACCTCTGAGCGAGGTTCGAGGAAAAGACTGCTCAGACCCCAAGCTGTCGCTTGTTCGCTCCATCTATCTCCGACCACATTTAAGAAGCCCGTAGCATTTATGATGTTACGGGCTTTTTGCATTTTAGGTGTTTGAACTCGGTGATTAGCGAAGTTTGGTAGCGCATCGTCGCGAAGCGGGTAAAGGGTTGGACCAGAGGGTGGTTTTTAGGTTCGAATCCTCTACCACTGACCACATTTTAATAATCCGCTTATGTAATGACTCGTCTACGCTCGTCGGATCATCTAGATCGTTATTTACAGTGGTTTCGCCATGTCGGCGACTTTACTTTTTCTTGGTCAGAAGAAAAAGTAAGCAAAAAGACTGACACTGAATCACTTTCTAATCCAAGCTATTAATGCATTTTAAACGTACCGTTTCGTACGTGCATCCATGCACTAGCCTCAACTAACCCAAACATCCTGTTTGGTTTTACTAAAATGCGTTAATAGCTTGGGAAAGTTCAACAGTGGTGTCGTCGTAGCCACGTTGAGTATCGTTTTTTGGGGATTGAGTATCGTTTTTTGGGGGCGCAGAATTCATCCTGCCTTATTTTTAGAGGTTTAATTTAAAGCTACTTCGTTAAGTAATAACTCGTCTACGCTCGTCGGATCAATTAGAATATTATTTACAGTGTTTTCGCCATGTCGGCGACCTACTTTTTCTTACCAGAAGAATAAAGTAGGCAAAAAGACTGGCTCCCAATTCGTTTTTTAATCTGAATGAATAACAGCCTTCTTAACGCACCGCTCAGACTCGACATCCATGTCTCGAACTGAGCTAGTAACGGCTTCCATGCCTTAACTTGCTGAAGTCAGTGATTAATTCAGAAAAA
>NZ_QOCB01000151.1:0-642 GCF_003318165.1 Psychromonas sp. B3M02 | reverse complement strand
CAGAAAAACTCAACGGGAGGGGTGTCGTAGCTGTATTGATTTTCATGTTATTAAGTAAATAAACGTTAATCAGATATAAATGACAATTCGACCAGTGAAATATAATCCGAAGCAATTGCCTTATCTTCATTTGGGTTGAATACAATATTAGAGATCAAACTTTTATATAATGAGCCTATGTTAGTTGAGTTTAAACTTTCTAGCTCAGTTTTATTTACAAAAGGGTGGATGTTGGAGCTAGGATTTTTATATTCAGCTACACAATCGTTTAGAAAATATTCAAATAGATAAGAATTCTTAGTTATTTTTAAAGGTTGCACCGATTGTTTTTTCGATACACCATTCGATACATCATTATTATTTATGCTGTTTTTAGATCGATATGGGTTAGTTCCCTCCTCTCTTAATCTTAAATATAACTCAGGATGTAATTTCTTTAATATTATTAAGATTAATAGACTTAAAATACTCATTCTTTTAGTTGTAGTAATTTTATATGAATCGAGAGCTAAAAGTATTTTTTTTACTTCTCTAAGAGATGATATTCCATGGTAAATCAAAACCATTTCAATTAGGGATACAACATATTCATGATTCAGTATATTGTCTTGAATTGGAAAGTTGGGGTAATCCAATTCAGAT
>NZ_QOCB01000080.1 GCF_003318165.1 Psychromonas sp. B3M02 | reverse complement strand
AGAATTAACCAAAAGATGTTGATTAGCGTGATGGGTATAACATGGCTAGCATAAATGCATGCGAATAAGCATGTCAGCAGGAGTGTATTAACTCACTATAACAACTAAAACTTTGCATTTACAAACTAGAGTTGTATACAAAAATGCATTGTGAGATTACTTGTTATAAGCGATTTTATATTAGTTATTCGTGTCTTTGATTAACTTATCTAAATCCTTTGCTGGGATTGGTTTACTAAAATAGAAACCTTGGAAGATGGATAAACCAAGTTGCTTTAATAATTCAAACTGAGGCTTCTCTTCCACTCCTTCAGAGACCACTTGCATATCAAAATTATCGGCTAGACTGATAATCGACTTGACCATCATTAAGGCTTTTTTATCATAATTAATATCTTGCATAAACGAGCGATCAATCTTTATTTCATCTATCGGTAAATCACGCAAATAGCTTAAAGATGAAAACCCAGTTCCAAAGTCATCAAGTGAAACGGAGATGCCAATACCTTTAAGTTTATATAACTTAGCGGTCGCGGTTTTTAAATCTTTAATAAAAATAGATTCTGTCACTTCAACAATCAATTTACTCGCATCAATTTGATAACTATTTACCACATCAATAATCTTTTCTGCGAAATCTTTTTGCCAGATCTGTTTAGCGCTTAAATTTACAGCAAGTGTAAAATGCGCTGTTTCAGGAGATGTTTGCCATTTTTTCAGTTGTTCACAAGCTTGCTCAAGTACTTGCATGCCAATAGGAATAATTAAATTACTCTCTTCAGCCATAGCAATAAAATCATAGGGTGCTAATAAACCTAAACTAGGGTGCTGCCAACGTACTAAGGCTTCTGCACCAATGATTTGGCATGTATTAGAGTATTTAGGTTGTAGGTGGATGCAGAAGTCAAGGGCCTCAATAGAATCGCGCATACTTTTTTGTAATTCACCGCTATGGTTTAAATCATTTTCAGTTGCAGGGTCAAGGATGACTGCTTCATTACCACCGTTGCCTTTTGCTCTATATAGCGCCATGTCAGCTAATTGTAGAATTTTATTTTCTTGCACATCGCCAGATTTAAAAATGACACCGCCTAAACTTGCAGTCACTTCATATTCAATTTTAATGTCTTGTAAATCACTGGTTAAAGAGACCGCTTCAGATAACAAATTAATTACTTGATTAGCATAGGTTGTTGTGTGGGCTGTCGCTGCTGATAACTGTTTATCAACCAGAGGTAGGATCACTACAAATTCATCGCCACCAAATCGCGAAATTAACTCTTCACCTTGTTTATGGCTCAATAATTTTTGTGCGATGATAGTTAATAATTTATCGCCCATGTGATGGCCATAACTATCATTGAGCAACTTAAATCGATCAAGGTCTAAGAACAGCAAGGCGCTATAAACGTCCTCTTCTTGGCTTTTTTTCAGTGTATTAGATAGGTCTATTTCAAACTGAAAACGATTGTTAAGCCCTGTTAATTGGTCATGATAAGCTAATTCATTGATTTTTTGTTTGTTATACATTTCTTGGGTGATATCCATCGCTAACCCGACTACTAATGTTGGGTTATTTTGAGCATCACGTTCAGCAATTCTCCCTCGGTCCCACACCCAGATTACCACCCCATCAGGTCGTCTTAAACGATATTTAATATTCAATGTCACATCATCGTCTAGCATCGCTTCAATGGCATCAAATACAATCGCCTTATCTTCTTCAAAAATACAATTTGCGTACTCATCAAAAGAGCCTTCACCTGCACAAACACCAGTCATCAACTCCCATCGTTCATTATAACTAACATGGCCGGATTGTGGGTTCCATTCCCATAACCCTTCCTCTGAAACACTTAATACATTCTGTAAGCGAGCTTTGTTTTTCTCAGACTCTGCTTGTAATTCGATTATTTCAGTAATATCTTTAGAGATAACAAATAGTCGCAATTGCTTGTCTGCATTATAGAAAGGGATCTTAATAGAGTAAAAATGATGTGTTTTATTGTCTTTAACATCAACAAAAACATCAAAGGTTTCTTCAGTTTTAAATGTATTTAACACAGATTTTGTATTTTTTAACATGGCTTCAGACTGCGCTAAATTACCAGTGAAATCATAATCTGTTTTTCCAACTAACTCTGCTTCCGTTGTGTTATACCATTCAATAACACACTTGTTACCATAAATAAAGCGCTCTTCTTGATCCTTAATTACGACAAAATCTGTAATGTTTTGGAGAATATGATTAGTAATATAGAGTTGTTTTTTGTAAGTAATAGTTGCGATGCTTAATAGACTCGCAGTTATCACTAAGAAAAGGAGCAAAGCACTGAGTAAACTACCAAATTGAAGTGGCAGTAAAAAATGAGTTAACCAAATAAAAACCGATGCCAGACAAGCTATCGCATACACGTAGATGTACTTTTTTGTAGAGATTAATTCTACAACATTAGCCATATCCAATTCCCCATAGATAAAAGATCTTATTTTCACATATTAATCATTAAAAATTAAAAAAATACTAATAATTAGCTTTTAAAGTGAAAATATTGATATGTAATCAATAATTTAAACCTTTACTTATAAAATTAGTTTAATAATTTAAAAATAGCTAACTATAGGTGGAAATTCTAAAACAACTACACAACATTCAGCTAAAAACTCTCATTACTGATAAACAAGAGTTTTGTATTAACTTTGAAATTTTTAAGTCCCGTTTTAACCTAAAGTAGTGTCCAACAACATCATTAAAGCAAAGCCAATCATCAAGCCTATAGTGGCGACAGTTTTATTGCCATTGCTATGGGTTTCTGGGATCACCTCATTGGAAACAACAAACAACATTGCCGCCCCCGCTAACCCCAAACCAATCGGATAAGCAATCATGAAGCCACCCGCTAGACTCACACCGAGTATTGAACCAAGTGGCTCTAACAACCCTGTTGCTGCTGCAATCAACACTGAAAAGACAGTGCTAAACCCGGTCGCCCGCAATGTGAGTGCAACGGCTAAACCTTCCGGAATATCTTGCAATGCAATCGCAGTAGTTAAAGGTACTCCTACAGATAAATCACCTTGCGCATAACCGACCCCAATCGCCATCCCTTCGGGAAAATTATGTAATGCGATGGCGAACACAAATAACCATGCTCGACTACAGGCTTCATGGCCTGCACCACAAGGCCCTGAATCCATATGTTCATGGGGCACAAATTCGTCTAAGCCCATCATCAACGCAACACCAATAACCATGCCAAATAACACAACCATAGAGCCTAAAAAAGAGCTACCTGTAAAATCTATTGCAGCTTCAATACCAGGCAATAACAGTGAAAATGCAGAAGCGGCTAACATCATTCCGGCCGCAAAGCCAAGCATCGCATCTGATAATTTACGCGGGATCTCTTTAATAAACAGCGCAGGTAACGTACCAGCGGCAGTAGCCAAAAAACCAGCTGTGCCACCTAACAGGGCATATTTTAAATAAGCCTGCTCGCCTAAATGAATGGAATGTAGAATCAATAAAGTGATTAATATAACAGAGGCAAGTAATGCGATAATAAGATAAGGATGGTGCTTACAGTGCTGTTTAAAAGCCACTAACCAGCTTTCTGGTGCAGTTATTTCCATAGTAAATCCTCTTGGTGCCATTCAATTGCAATACACAGAGTTAATATGACGCTCCCTTATTAACGCATACTATGAGATAAATTAACAATTTAAGTGTGTTTTGTTTTTTTACGCAGTGTCTATTTATTAAAATACAACTGAAAATAACATGTTACTAGCATTGCTTTATGTAACTTTAAATCGAGACTTTATAACAATGAAGCGTTAGCCTTGTTACATTAAAAAATTTAAAGCTAAAGGAGCATAGGTTGGTTTTTTATTAATAGGAAAGCGACTTAAGTTGGTTAAGTTGTTTTCCTGAAAGCCATGAAATAACATTTTCTAATACATCTTCAAAGGCTTTTCAAATGATTGCTAACCTTTTACTTAATGTACCACTCAGGCTCTTTTAACAAATTTAGCCGTTACCATCATTTCGCCAACACCATCTACTTTACAGTCAAGTTGGTGATCTTTACCTTCAATTATTCGCTTAATAATGGCTTTAGTCCCTACCTTAATCACTTGAGAACTGCCTTTTACTTTAAGGTCTTTAACCATGGTGACCTTATCCCCTTCATTAAGCGATGTACCATTAAAATCTTTAATTTTTAAACTCGCTTCTTCAGCAAGTATTTCAGATGGGTTCCACTCATAGGCACATTCAGGACAGATCAACTGATTTTGATCTTGATATACAAATTGTGAGTGACATTTTGGACAAGGAGGATTCGACATATATTTCTCATTTAATTAAATTTTAACGCATATTATAAACATAAGTTATCACTCTGTAGAAAGCTAATAACGCTTCCTGCTAGCAACAATCAATCATTCCGCAACAGCCAAAACAAAAAGTGAATTTACCCCACTTAAAATCTTAAATACTGCGCTATATCAAAACGAGCGCCTGACACGCACAGTATATTGATAGCATCAAGTTACTCCTAAGTTAAGGGTATTTATGACACCAGTTATCGCTCAAACTATTACTCAAATTATGTTGCCCGTCGTATTGGGATTAGTGATGTTAGGGATGGGGTTGAACTTAAAAATAAAAGACTTTAAAGCTGTTTTAAACACACCTAGGGTCGCTATTATTGGTTTTTTACTACAACTGTGTTTACTACCTATATTGGCACTGCTTATCATTAAAGCCTTTTCGCTTGATCAAGCCGCAGCGGCTGGTTTGTTTTTATTGGCATTATGCCCAGGTGGGGCAACATCAAACTTATTCTCTTTTATTGCAAAGGGTAACCTTGCCTTAAGCGTTTGCTTAACCAGTATAGTCAGTATGTTATCGCCGCTTATTTTACCCTTAGCTTTTATTGGCTTCATTCATTACACAGGTAACGCAGATAGCAAACTTTTCAATTTACCACTATTGCCTGCAATCAAACAGCTCACTGTAGTGACCTTGCTACCTACCGTTATTGGCATGTGTATAGGTTATTTTGCTGATCAGTGGTCACAGTCTGTTATTCCTTTAATTAAAAAGATTTCAACAATTTCCATGTTAATGATCATTAGCGCCCTTGTTCTGGCCAATCTAAGTATTATTCCTGCAATGTTTTCGTTACAAGGTGTCGCAGTAATGGCCTTATGTAGTTTGGCATTAATCATTGCCTATTTTATTACTGGAAAACTGAATGTTAATGATACTGATAGAAAAACCATTGCCATAGAAGTGGGTGTTCAAAATGCAGGTACAGCAATGATGATTGCCTTTACTATTATGCATCAACCTGCATTAACGACGATCCCATTAATGTATGGGTTATTAATGAATATACCCGCATTCCTGTTTGTGTATTGGTTGTTAAATAAAGGCAAGCGCCAAATAGCTATTTCGGGAAACGCAGTTCCTAGAGGGTTAGAGAGGAAAAATCTAATATAAGAAAATAAAACAAGGCTAGCCCTTATTAAAATAAGAGACTAGCCATAATATTAATGAACTTATTTAGAGCTTATTAACGGCATTGGTCTTTTCTGGTGATATTTTGTTTCAACCGTCAAATGACCAAGTAATTTAGCAATAGGCTCGGGGGTTTGAAAATAAAAGCCCTGAGCGAGATCGCAACCATTATCCCTAACAAACTCCAGTTGCTCTTGGGTTTCAATCCCCTCTGCCACACTTTTCAGCTGTAATGCTTTAGCAATTGATATCGCAGCTTTTACTACCTCTTCCGCAGTTCCTATTCCACCTATTTTTGAGATAAAGCAACGATCAATTTTTAGTTGGTCAAAAGGATTGTTAATAAGGTAACCCAAATTCGAATAGCCAGTCCCAAAATCATCCATGGAAAATAATACATTCAATTTTTTATATCGCGCTAAATGCTTTTGGTTTTGTTCATTAGATAAAATAACTTTTCTTTCGGTTATTTCGAGCGTAATCGCATTGTCTTTGATATTGAATTGTTGCAGATACTTTTTAAAGGTAAAGAAGAGTTCGTCGCTTTCCAAATCTTTTAATGAATAGTTAATCGCGACTTTGCAATCATAATCATTAGATTTACTTATTTCATGGATTGTTCTCATCACATTTAAAGTGATGTATTTAGTAATCTCAGTAATAAGCTCAGATTCCTCTGCCAATGGAATAAACTTATTCGGCATGATTAAACCAAGTTTAGGGTGGTTCCAACGGATCAATGCTTCTAAATGCGAAAGGGTCATTGTTTTCACATCGACAATGGGTTGATAGTAGATCTCAAATTCATCGTTATTCAACGCATCTCTGATTGAACTTTCCATGGTTGCTTTTTCAAAAGCATCCGATGAAAGCTCTTGTGAGATATAACGATAAATATTACGCCCATGCTCCTTTGCATCATACATAGCAATATCAGCTTGGCGTATTAGTTCATCGCCAGAAAGGCCATCATTAGGATAAATACTAATGCCAATACTGGCACCGACTTTTATCTTATGCTCTTCAATAATCATCTCTTTTTGAATCGACTCAAGCAAGTTAGTAGCAATTTTAGAGGCATCAAGTGCTGAATCTAAATCTTGAGCAATCACAATAAACTCATCACCGCCGACTCTTGCAACGGTATCTTCAGAACGTAACACCTTGGTAAAACGATTAGCGACTTCTATTAATACCCCATCCCCCACCTTATGTCCCAGGCCATCATTAATAATTTTAAAACGGTCTAAATCAATAAAGAAAACCGCAATGTGCTTCTTAGAACGGCGCGCTTCCTGTAACGCATGTTCTACTCGGTCTGATAATAAAGTTCGGTTAGGTAAACCAGTTAACGAATCGTGATTCGCAAGGTACTGTATTTTATCCTGAGATTGTTTAATCAGAGAGATATCCGTTAACACCACCACATATTGGATAATGTTACTCTCATCATCTCGGACAGCGCTTATATTAAGGTAAACAGGGAAAACGTCCGTATTTTTAGCCTTGCAAATAATCTCTCCCGACCAAATACCGCTCTGTTTATAAGCACGTTCCAAATCATTGTAAAACTCTTCACTATGCATCTCAGAGCGAAGTATTGATAAAGATTCACCTTTAATATCATCAATGGAATAACCCGTTAAATTTTCAAAGGCAGGATTAACATTAATGACATTTGTTTCTTGGTCAGTAATAACAATGCTTTCTTGTGTGGTATTAAATACGGTTTTTGCTTGGATACTATCTAAAGACAAGCGTTTTTGTGTATTGATATCTTCAATAACAGAGATGAAATACTTAGGTTGACCCTGATCTCGAATAATCGAAACAGAAAGCATAGCCCAGAATAACTCGCCATCTTTTTTATAATAACGTTTTTCTACTTTATAGGAGTCACTTTTCCCATCTAGCAGCTCCTGAAAGTAGACTAAATCATTCTCTAAATCATCGCTACAAGTGATATCTTGGAAGGTTAAATTCATTAACTCTTCTTCACTATACCCCAACATCGTTGAAATCGTTTTATTGACCGAAATCCACTCACCTTTAAGTCCAACATGTGCAATACCAATATTTGCATAATCAAATGTGGCCTTAAATTTTTGCTGGCTTAATAATAACTCTTGGCGCGCATAGGTTTCTTTTGAGATATCCGATGCAAATGACCAAATCTGTGAATTGCCCTTTTCATCTCGACTTAAATAATCTTCAGTTCGAAGAATGGTATCCATACCATTTTCCGATTTAATATGAATGTTGTAGGGACCAAATTTACCACTTTCAGTGAGTTCTTTTTCTCGATTTGAAAAATCAATGTCCATCTGTACAGGGGCTAAGTTTAACCACTGCTTCGCCAATAATTGCTCTCTGGGTAACCGACAAAAATCTTGCATTGCCGTATTCGTTTTGAGAATAATACCTTCCAGATTAGTAATCACCACTCCGTCGTTAATATTATCTAATACAGATTCATATCGATCATTTAACGCACCATAGCTTTCTTTTATATTGGTATTCTCTAGATACATCTCTTTTAGTTCAGCATAAGCCGTGTGCAACTCTTCATTGGTTGACTGCAACTCTTCATTACTGGTTTCCATCTCTTCATTAGTTGCTTGAAGCTCTTCATTGGCACTTTGTAACTCTTCATTGGTTGATTGAAGCTCTTCATTAGAGGTTTCAAGTTCTTCTATAAGCGTTTGCATATGCTCTTTAGTACGTTGCAATTCAAACTCTAACTCCTGAGAAGATGAAGGCAAAGGCTCGCTTTCAGTTTGATTCAAGAATGGAAAGTCATCACCAGAGATACTTTGAAAATAATAAATATAGGTTTGATTGCGACCATTCAATACTGGAACGAGATACACTTTGATAAATCGAGTTGTGCCATTTTTATGTGGTAAAGGAATATAACTACTAACAGCAACCGTTGCACCTTGCTTAAGGTCACTAAATAACTTCCTCAAATCCATTGCTAAACGTGAATCAACAATTTTATAAATATTATAGGAGACATACCCTTCTGGTATCGTGAAAAAATCCAAATCGCCTTTTTTATAAATGACATCAAGTTGCTCATTAGTAACAATCATATTTGGCATCAATAGCTTGGTTGCTTCGGCTATAATTGTATCTTGTATTGGCCTGTTTACTTGTTTTGTAGTGGCATTATCTAATTCAGGCTGAGTGTAGACAGGAGGCTTAACTGTGATTGCAGGATAATTTTTTTTGTGTGAAGCCACACTTTTAAATATTTTATTAGTTTTATCAACAGGTGCAAAAGAGTCTTCAAAGTTAGTGGCATTCTCGGATTTCCCAAGAAAAAGTAACCCGTTACTTTTTAATGCATAATGGAAAGCAGGCATGATCCAGTTTTGTGCATCAAGGTTAAAGTAAATTAATAAGTTACGACAAACGATAAGATCTACATCTTTAAACGGAGGGTCAGATAAAAGATTATGATAAGAAAACACTATATTTTGTCGTAGTGCTTTTGTGGCTTCAAATTCATTATTTGAAATGGTGAAGTAATCTTTAATATAAGTATCAGACACCTTAGTGATTGATGCTTGACTGAAAACACCTCGACGAGCAATTTTTAAGGCATCTTCATCTATATCTGTTGCAAAAATTCTCAGGTCTAGAGATTGCTGCCGTTCATTTAATAATTCATTTAATATAATGGCAACAGAATAGGCTTCTTCTCCTGTGGATGCTCCCGGCATCCAAATCCGCAACTCTTTTAAGTCAGGGGTTTGCTCTAAGTAAGTATTCAAATGATTTTCAAGCGACTCGTAGGCTTCATTATCTCGAAAAAAGCTTGTCACTCCGATTAAAATATCTTTAAAAAGTAACTCAACTTCCTTGGGCGAGCTTGAAATTAATTTAACGTATTCATTTAATGTAGTGACTTTTAATGCCACCATTCTGCGTTCAATACGTCGCCCAATGGTTGCTTTTTTATAAACGGAAAAATCAACATTTTTTGCTTTATGTAATAGCTCAAAAATGACCGATATATAATCATTTTCAGGCGTCACTTGATGTCTTTTTAATACATTTTGTCGAGGGAAGTTAGCTAATGAAACCAGCTCTTTCCCTATCTTTTCAGGCTCAATTAAAATATCAACGATTGAACCGTTGATTGAAGCCATTGGCATACCATCGTATTTTGCAGTACTAGGCTCTTGAACAATGGTAATCCCTCCTTCGGCGTTAATCGCACGCATACCTTGCGAACCATCTGAGCCAGTGCCCGATAAAATGATGCCAACCGACTTTTCTTTTTTATATTTAGCGATGGATATAAGCAACTGATTCACAGATGGTTTTGGCAAGAACGAATGTTTTTCGGGAGCGGATAAAATGAGTTGGTTTGCTGCGTTTATCTCAACATTTGTATTGGGCGGTGTAATATAAATAACGTCACTTTCAAGCTCTTCACCACTTTCCACCTCCTTAATACGCAAGTTACTTTCTCTAGTGAGTAACTCAACCAGCATAGTATTATGCTTAGGGCTAAGGTGTTGCGCGACAATATAAGCACAGTTATTACTTTCAGGTAATCCCCTAATCAGTGAAGTTAACGCCTCTAATCCACCCGCGCTCGAGCCGATGCCTACCACCATTGAACCATTCGTTTCTGAAATTAGTTTTTCTTTTGGAAGTACTGCATACTTTTCTCGTTCTGATAGCATTTTTTGTTCATCGATTAATGCTTGATAATCGCCACCTGTTAACACATTATTGATAACTCGACCTAGTGTTTCTGTATCTGTAGGTCGACTCACGAAACCATTAATTTTATCTTTAACCGAATCTAATAAGAAATCTTCTTGAATATAAGCACTGAATATAATGATGGGTGTGTTTGTATTGGCTTTGCGTATTTCGTGAATTAATTCAACACCACTCATTTTCGGTAATTCGATTTCAGTGATCACTAATTGTGGATTATGGTGTTTAAACTTTGCTATCCCCTCTAACCCATCATCAGCCTCAATAACCTTTGCAAAATTTTCATGAAGAAAATCTGAATATACTTTACGAGTATTAGCTGCATTTCTAATATAAAGTATGGTTGCATCGTATTTCATTTAATCACCTTGATAGAGGCCAAATATATATTTAGCTAAATTTAAATCAGAGTTAGGAAAGGTTTAAAGTTAAAGGGTAATTTCAATTTAACGTGTCCTAGGATACTTTTTCTACCCATACTCAAAAGTAGAAGTGCTGTTTAAGCCACTTTAATTCTGGATAACGAAATCGTTTTAACACATTAACTTCTCAAAAATTTTAGCATTAAATCACCTTTTCTAACCAGCAACTACAATCATTTTTTAGCTGTAAAACTCATTGAACTATATAAAATCAATTATTTAATTCATTGATATTTAACTAAATTAAACTTTTATTAAGCATAGCTAAAGTTAAGTAGACAACCAAAAATATAAGATAGTAATTTTAGACTAATTTGACATCACTAGCTAGACGCGGCTGACTTTAATTATTTATAAAATAAATAATCTTTGGCCATTATATTCTATCAACAACATCAAAAAATCCATCAAAGTTGCTTACTTACACCACTAATTTAGCTATTTCATAATACAAATCACCCTTTACGCTCACTTCACAAAAAAATAAAGCGATTAGTACTGTTTATGGGAGTTATTCAATGTCATGGGGATACCTGCTGACACAGATAAAGTGGAATTGGGAATTGCCTGCATTCCCACACAAAGCATGGGAACCAGTAAGACTGTCGGAAAAGTACAGGCAAGCAGCTCGGCAATATAGCTTCAAGTCTGCATTCTCAAGCAAAGCATGAGAATGCAACAGCTAAAACCTTTAACCTCGAACCTTTCCTTCTTAAATACTTCTAACCTTTTAACTCAGTTAACTTTAACCTAACACGTTTAGCGGACACTGGATAAGGTGTCCCCAACTGTTGAGCAAACAGTGAAACACGTAGTTCTTCCATCATCCAATACACTTCTGCTAAACCTTCATGTTCATTCTCATTACTTAAAAGCTGTTTACATAAAGCACGGTAACGTTCTTCGAGTTCATGAAGTTCAATGGTGTTTAGTCGATCTTGATTTGGGTTTACAGGTAGTTTTTCTAAACGTTTTTGTAACGCTAATAAGTAACGTTTAATATCATTTAACTTGGCTTCACCCACTTGGCATACAAAGCCAGGGAATATCAAACGTTCTAGTTGTGATTTAATGTCACCTTTGGCTACAAGCATAGTTAAATCAGCCTTACCTTTAAGCTGTTTATTAACAGCATGGGCTAGGGTTAACACCTCTTCAACCTGCTGCGTAATTTGTAAGGTTTTATCAGCTAATTCAGCGCGTACTTTCTCTTTTTGCACTTCAAATTCAGGCGCTTCTTGCGGATGTACTTCACCGTCTAGAATGGCGTCCACCGCACAGCTTATACAATCATCAATTAAGTCTTTAATTTGCCCAAAGGGATTAAAATACAACCCTAACTTAGCTTTATTGGGCAAGCTTTGTTGCAGGTATTTAATCGGTGATGGCACATTTAATAGAATTAAACGACGAACACCAGCTTGGTTAAAGCGTTGCGCTTTGTCTTCACTATCAAACAGCTCAATGGCCACACTTTTGTTTTTATCTACTAATGCAGGATAGGCTTTAACTTCGTAACCACCGTGATCTTTCTTGAATGATTTAGGTAATTTACCAAAGTCCCACTCAACTAAGTCAGACTTCTCAATGCCTTGTTTCGACACTTTAGATAAAGTTTGTTTTACCTTACCTTTTAGGTCGTGTTGTAACAATTTTAGGTCGGTGCCCACGGCAACACTTTTCTGTTTGTCGTCAACCACATTAAACTTAATACGCAGATGCGTAGGTAAGGCATTCACATCCCATGAATTTTCAGGAATACGTACACCCGTCATGCGTAATAGTTGTTTTTCAAATGCTTCTAATAAAGGCCCTTGTAATGGCGCTAAATTAGCCATAGCTGCTTCTGCATAGTTAGGCGCAGGCACAAAGTTACGGCGTATCGCTTTAGGTAAAGTTTTGATTAACGCGACTAATAATTCCTCACGTAACGCCGGAATTTGCCAATCAAACCCTTGCTCAGATACTTGGTTTAACAAGGCTAAAGGAATATTTACCGTGACACCATCTTGGCTAGTGCCCGGCTCAAAGGCGTACTCTAATTTTAAGCGGAAATCACCCTGTTGCCAAAAATCAGGATAAGCATTAGCAGTCACTTTATCGGCATCATGCGCCATCACTTGATCACGCTGATAATTTAATAACTCAGGCTGCTGTTTCTTCTCACGATTCCACCAGCTATCAAACTGTTTAGCACTACAAACATTTTGCGGCACAATTTCATCGTAAAATAGGAACAGTGTTTCATCGTCCACCAAAATATCGCGACGACGTGATTTATGCTCTAACTCTTCAATATCGTTTAATAACGCTTGGTTATCTTTAAAGAATTGATGGCGTGTTTCGAACACTCCTTCTACTAAGGCATGACGAATAAACAGTTCACGACACAATACAGGATCAATTTGTGTGTAAACAACACGACGTTTGCTGACGATAGGGATGCCATAAAGCGTTTGTGTTTCAAACGCCCCTACTACGCCCGATTTTTTCTGCCAATGCGGCTCAGCATAACTGCGTTTAATAAGGTGTTGTGCTTGCTTCTCAACCCATTCAGGTTTGATACGCGCAGCGACACGTGCAAATAATTTAGAAGTTTCAACTAACTCTGCAAACATGCCCCATTTAGGCTGTTTTTTAAATAAACCTGAACCAGGGAACATATAGAATTTACTATTACGTGCACCTAAGTATTCTGCATCTTTATCTTTTAAACCAATATGCGACAGTAAGCCTGCTAACAAGGCTTGATGAATAGCATCAAAGCTTGAAGGTGTATCGCTTACTTTAATATCTAACTCATCAGTAACTTGTTTGATTTGAGTGTAAATATCCTGCCATTCACGCACACGCATGTAGGCTAAGAAATCTTTCTGGCACATTTTACGGAAGTTGTTATTGGTTAACTCTTCACGTTGTTCATTAATGTAGTTCCATAGGTTTACATAAGTGATGAAGTCAGACTCTTTATCGTAAAAACGACGATGCTTTTCATCAGAAGCTTGTTGCTTATCCATTGGGCGTTCACGAGGATCCTGGATACTTAACGCAGCACTGATCACCATCACTTCATGTACACAATTAAACTCTTTTGCCGCTAGAATCATTCGTGCTAAGCGTGGATCGACGGGTAACTTGGCTAATTGACGTCCTAGTCCAGTGAGCTTTTTACGTGGGTCTTTAGCCTTTAAATTAACGGCCCCTAACTCTTCTAACAGGTTTAAACCATCTTTAATATTGCGATCTTCTGGTGGCTCTACAAATGGGAATTTATTTAATTCACCTAAACCAAGCGATAACATTTGTAGAATAACCGACGACAAGTTAGTACGCAGTATTTCTGGATCGGTAAACTCTGGTCGGCCATTAAAATCTTCTTCGCTGTATAAACGAATACACACACCTTCACTAACACGACCACAACGCCCTTTACGCTGATTGGCACTAGCTTGTGAAATAGCTTCGATAGGTAAGCGTTGTACTTTAGTGCGGTAGCTATAACGACTAATACGTACTGTCCCCGTATCAATCACATACTTAATACCAGGGATAGTTAATGATGTTTCAGCTACATTGGTTGCGAGTACAATACGTTGACCACGATGGCCTTGAAAGATTTTATTTTGCTCTGCCACACTCAAGCGAGCAAACAAAGGTAACACCTCAGTATCACGCAATTTACGTTTAGTTAAGGCCTCTGCAGTATCACGAATTTCACGTTCACCATTCATGAAGATAAGAATATCACCACGGCCTAAACGTTGTAACTCATCAACAGCTTGGAAGATGCCTTCAATTTGATCACCAGCCGCATATTCATCTAATGGGCGGTATAAGGTCTCCACAGGGAAAGTACGACCAGATACTTCAATAATCGGTGCAGGTTTACCGCGTTTATCTGAAAAGTGATTTGCAAAACGTTCAGGGTCGATGGTTGCAGAAGTAATAATCACTTTAAGGTCTGGACGACGAGGCAACAGACGTTTTAAATAACCCATTAAGAAGTCGATATTTAAACTACGCTCATGGGCTTCATCGATAATAATCGTGTCGTATTGACTTAAAAAACGGTCATTTTGAATTTCCGCTAATAAAATACCATCGGTCATCAATTTGATGTACGACTTGTCACTCACTTTATCGGTAAAACGAACGCGGTAACCAACGGTTTCACCTAACTCAGAATCCAACTCATCGGCAATACGATTAGCAACGGTTCGCGCCGCTAAACGACGTGGCTGTGTATGGCCAATTAAACCAGACACGCCGCGCCCTAACTCTAAACATATTTTAGGAATTTGCGTGGTTTTACCAGAGCCTGTTTCACCAGCGATAATCACCACTTGGTTATGGGCGATCGCTTCGGCGATTTCATCTTTTTTCTGGCTGACCGGTAAGTCTGGATAACTTACTTCGGGTAGGTTGTCTAAACGCTGCTTACGCTTGTCCATTGATACTTGAATATCAACGGCTATTTTAGTCAAACTCGCTTCTACTTTTTCGGGTGTTTTTAGATTGCGCAAATCATCAATTCGGCGCTTAAGGCGGAACTGATCTTTATATAACACGTCATTTAAATGGTCTTTTAAAGTAGTAGCAGAAATGGTCAAAACAGGTACCTAGCAGAAACAAAAAAGCGATCCTAGCAAGGCTAATGAAAAAAGGATAGTGGCAGTTCAACGTTTAGGAATGGTATTACCAATAAACAATCCAGTTTAACGGGTAAAAATAGAAGCCAGCGCTAAAACTAATAGTTATACCCATCACACTAAGTAACAGATCTATTTTACTTATTAAAATAACTGACGCCTTCGTTGTCATTTCCGCCAATAGAACAACTATCTAAGCATTAACCTCTTTTGGTTAATGCTCCGATAGACTATTAACGAAGTTAATCGTCGAAAGGCGTAACTGACGTTTTGAACTAAATCATTTTTTCTGAGCAAAATTGAGATTACTTATTTAATACCATTACTATGGTCACTGACTTCGTGGCATTTTTACAACTCAATGGCTTCTGCAATCACCTTGAGTGTTAATCCAGCTTTGTGTTGTTGAGCAACCTCTTTTTGTAACATAGCGAATAGGTCATTTTCTTTAAATAATACCGCTGGTACATCAAGCTGTAATTTATCACCATCTAACTTAATTTTTGCTAATTGTAGTGGAAAGTCTCGGCGACCTAGCGTTAGGATAATAGCGACCCTCAACAGTTGCACTAATTGATAATATTCACTTTCAGTGATCATATCTGATACAACAGCTTGTTTAATTTTGCCGCGATGATCACCCACCATAGTCGCGATTATTTCCTGTCCCTGTTCACTAAAACCAGGCATGTCTGAATGATGTAAAATATAAGCACCGTGATGTTGACGCTTTTTAGAGTGGATATTAATGCCAATTTCATGGAGTAAAGCCGCATAACGTAAGAACATAAAGTGCATCTCGTCCAGTGCTTTACCTTGCTCAGCGAGTTGCTGATTAAACAGTTGTAACTGTAATAGCACTCGCTTACTGAAAACTTGGTCAATACGATGAAGATGTAATAGGTTATTCACGGTACGATCACGTGGCGCCATATCTTCTTCAGTACTGCTTAGTCCGTATAACACCCCCTCACGTAACGCTGAGGTACAGACATTAATGCTCTTTATGGCAAACTCATCCATAAAACTACTGACAATAGCTAATGCCGCTGCAGTGAGTTCAAAACGGCTCTCTTCAATACTTTCTAGTCCTAGTTTATCGAAGGTTTTAGCCCCAACAAATTGAGCAATTAAGCGACGTACGCGCTTTTCCGTAATATGACTATCACCATATAACTCTAATATACATTGTTTAATAGACTTGTAAGAACCAGAAGTGCCTAACACACCTTTCCAGCCTAACTGTAGACATTCTTCTACAATAGGCGCTAAAGTTTGTCTTGCTTCAAATTGCGCCTGGCGCATGGCTTTACGAGTGACTTCACCTTTATCAAAGTAACGTTGGGCAAACGAGCGAGATCCCATCTCTAAGCTTTGTGCAAATTTTATTTTAAAACGCTTACCAATAACGAATTCAGTGCTGCCACCACCAATATCCATCACAAAGGTAGTACCTTTCAATGGGTAAGTATGAGCGACACCTTGATAAATTAGTTTGGCTTCTTGCTCACCGCTGATCACTTCAATAGGATGAGGGAAAATGGCTTTAGCGCGTTCAATAAACTCATCACTGTTGTTAGCAACGCGAAGGCTGTAAGTAGCCACAATACGTACTGCACGACAAGTCAACCCTGACAGCTGTTGGTTAAACTCAGCAAGGCAATCTAAGCCTCGCTGAATCGCTTCTTCCGATAAGACTTTATTTTCATCTAAGCCACTGGCTAAACGAACACTTTTCTTATTAGTGAAGACGGTTTGAATGCAGCCTGTTAGCTCTCTTGCTACAATCAAATGAAAACTATTTGAACCTAAATCAATAGCGACTAAATGACAGTCCTCGTTCATATCTATTCCTTATTATTATTTTAGTGCTTTAACTTCTTCTTTATTAATCTTTTGAAGATAATCATAAATCACCATTTGCGAGCGTAATGAGTCATCGCCCTTCTTCGGTTTTAAATATTCATTGGATTGATCTGAATTTAATATTCTTGCTTTGCAGTTATCAGCTAACTGAATGTTAATAATATCGACAATGGTTTTTTGTACTTTAGGGCAATAAATCGGACAACCCACTTCGATGCGTCTTTCAATATTACGGGTCATCCAATCCGCCGAGGAGATATAAACTCGCTGATCTCCTCCATTGGAAAAAATAGAAACGCGTGCATGCTCTAAGTACCTATCTACAATACTCACCGCAGTAATATTGTCACTTTGTCCGGGAATACCTGGCACCAATGCACAGATACCACGCACAATTAACGTCACTTTCACCCCTGCTTTACTGGCGCGATACAATTGTTCAATAAAGATATCATCCACTAAATTATTGAGTTTCAGGATGATTTCACTTGGGTAACCTTGCTTAGCGAATTTAATCTCTTTATCGATTAAGGCAATTACGCGATCTCGGGTATGTGTAGGCGACACAATCAGGTGCTTAAACTTAAATTGTAGGTACGGTGATTTAATAAACTCGAACACCTGCGCCGACTCTTTACAAATATCTACATCGGCAGTAAACAAACTAAAATCAGTGTAGATTTTAGCGTTACTTTCGTTAAAGTTGCCGCTACCCACATGCGAATAACGAACAACTTTCCCTTCCTCTTCACGGGTTACTACACATAACTTGGCATGTACTTTTAAGTTACTCACGCCATAGGTTACATGCACACCTGCGTTGGATAACTCTTCTGCCCATTCAATATTCGCTTCTTCATCAAAGCGCGCTTGTAGCTCAATATTAACGTGGACATGCTTACCATTTTTCACCGCTTCAATAAGTGCTTCAATCACAGCTGAACGTTTGGCTACTCGGTATAAACATATTTCAATACTCACCACCTGTGGATCAAAAGCAGACTGTCTTAGCCATTCAGTGAAGTAACTAAATTTATGGTAAGGGTAATACAGTAAAATATCTTGCTCTTTGATTGCCTGTGTAATATTGCGGTAATTATCTAAAACGGTATGCGGTAAAGCAGGTAATTTTTTATAACGTAATTCTTTAGAACCAATAGATGGAAATTGGATAAAGTCTTTAAAACTTAAATAACGACCACTTTCATTTAAGCGTTTATTGGATTTTATTTTCAAGCCTTTTTTTAACACTTCAACCATGGCTTCAGGCATTTTTCTATCATAAAGCAAACGCACGGGCTCTGCGTTTAAACGTGAACGAAGTCCACTAGACATACTTTCTAATAAGCTTTGGTTTATCTCACCGTGCACTTCAAATTCAGCATCACGAGTTAATTTAATTGAAAAAGCACGAATATGGCTAAAATCATAAAAAACACTAAATACTGACTGTAAAGAATGACGAATAATATTATCAATTAAGATAATGTTTTTTTGCTTGCTGTTTTGATCAACAGGCAGCTCTACAAAACGTGGAACATCACTCGGCACTTCTACTAAGGCGTAATGGTCTTTTAGGTCTTCTTCAGCAGTACGCATCTCGATCATAAGATAAGTACAATCATTTTTAATCTGTTCAGTTAGATTAATTTTATCAGTAATCATCAAGGGAAAGACATGGCTACTTAATTCATTATGAAAATATTCTGTTAGCCATTTTTGTTGATATTCATTGAGTTGCTTTTCATTAATTAGGTCAATATCGTGATCGCTTAGTTGCAGTAATAATTCTTGATAAGTCTGATCAAACTCATTTTGTAACTGTTGCACCTTTTCCTGAATTTCAACAAACAGCTGTTTGGCTTTATCTTTTTTCTGAAACTGGCTTAAAAAAGCAACACGTCTAACACTGGCTACACGCACTTGATAGAACTCATCAATATTACTTGAATAGATACCTAGAAAACGCAGGCGTTCAATAAGAGGAACGGTTTTATCTTGAGCTTCTTGTAATACACGTTGATTAAAGGATAACCAACTCAATTCTCTATCGAAGTAGTGTTGTTGCGATGTTGACATAATATTCTGCATTCCATTGATTAAGTGTAAGACTTTTCAAACTAGTCAAAGAAGATGACAAGGGTATGGCTAAAATATGAAATAAAAGTGACACAAAGTAGTAATAAATATAAGGGGAAAGGATCGACTAAGCAAATAATATTAAACAATAAAATACTAAAGTTTGAACTGCAGAAACAAAACAAGCAGGCGAGCCTGCTTGTTTTATTGAAAGGTAATAAAGCTCACCTAATAAGGTTTATATCAGTTATTTTTAGCCATGATTTTCATTGTGGCGATAACAGCAATAAAGGCAATACTCGCTGCCGTCAATGAGATCGCCATAGAGCCGGTAAAACCAATGACTACGAACCCCACAATAGACACGAATGCTATTGATAACGCATAAGGTAACTGTGTTGATACATGATCAATATGCTTACAACGCGCCCCCGTTGAAGACAAAATAGTTGTATCAGAAATAGGAGAACAATGGTCGCCAAATACAGAGCCAGCTAATACTGCGCTTAACATAGGTAACATCATCGCTAAATCCGTGGCCCCCGCCATATCACCTGCAATCGGTAACATAATACCAAACGTTCCCCAAGAGGTGCCTGTAGAGAAAGCCATCGCACCTGATAATACAAACAGAATCACAGGTAACCAATGTAAGCCGATATTGCCTTGTACTAACGTCGATAAATAAGTACCGGTATTCATATCGCCGATCACACTACCAATTGACCATGCAAAGAACAGGATGATAATTGCGCCAAACATCGATTTAGCCCCCACCCATAAAGCAAAGCGGATATTATCAAAAGTTTGTTTTTGTTTTAGTACCGTAAATAGCGCGAGTGCTAAGCCTACTAAGCCACCATAAACTAATGATGCACCTACATCGGTATTTTCAAAAGCACCTAACACAGAAAAAGGTTTACCCACTTCAGCTAAGGCACCGTTACCGGTGTAAACCATAAAGAATAAGGTCGCAAGAATAAGCCCAATAATAGGGTAAACTAAATCACCTACTTTACCACGTTGGTGCTCTTCAATACCTAACTCATCTTGTAAATCAACGTGATTTGCATCTTCCACTGAGCCATTGCTTTGTGCCGCTTGCTCATGCTTTTTCATTGGGCCTATATCTAACTTAAATAGGATCACAGCAAACACCATTAACAGCGTAAACAGCGCATAGAAATTCATTGGAATTAAAGCGACATAAGCACCTAATGGCGAGTATTCAGTCATACCATGGCTTACTAGAATGCCACCAATGATAGTCATGATGTAAGCGCCCCAGCTTGATACAGGCATCAAGATACACATAGGTGCTGCAGTCGAGTCAAGAATATAAGCCAGCTTGGCACGTGACACACTAAAACGGTCAGTCACTGGACGTGAGATTGAGCCCACCGCTAAACTGTTAAAGTAATCATCAATAAAGATAAATACACCTAAAAATGCAGCAAGCAGAGACGCTCCACGCTTATTTTTAATATGATCTAATGCCCAATCAGCAAAAGCACGCGTGCCACCAGACAAGGTTAATACTGCCGTCATCATACCAAGCAACAGTAAGAAGGCGACAATACTCATATTCCAAGTATTTAAACCGCCATCTTCTACTACAACGCTTTTAACTGTGCTGTAAATATATTTGCCAGCCTCTACCACTGAATAGTCAGCCAGTAACATAGCACCTAATATAATACCGATACCGAGAGAGATGAGTACGCGACGCGTAATAATAGCCAACCCGAGCGCAACGGCTGCAGGTAAGATCGACAGCATCGAAGCTGAATAGTCGATTAAAGACATGAAACTTTCCTTTTGTCTACATTAAATTAGAAACTGCAAACAGTCAGTTTCTAGACAATGTGTTTTAATTGAACGATAAAGTCCCAATCACACTAATTAAGTGCTCTATTTGACAGAATAAATAGGCTTATCACTTCGCTATTCATTTGCTCAAGAAATGCCTTAAGCAATCAAACTAAGTATTAAACTAGGCTATTTTTCCTGTAAATACATTTAGCTCACTTATTTAATATAATCGGCATTAAATACCGAGTTCAGGGGGGCGGGATTTTATACTAGTTTGAACACAAAAAAACCCCCTACTCTTAAAAAGAGAGGGGGTTTATGTTTTTACTATAATTTAAAACAAATATTGATTGATTTATCGTTTACAACAGTTCAATAAACCAACAATCTTGCCCGTTAAATTTAGTTAGCGATCATTAATGAGTCGTTGATACATTCAAGGTTAGTGTTACCCATTAAATATGTATCGATAGCACGTGATGCTTCACGGCCTTCATTAATACAACGTACAATCAATGATTGACCTGTACGCATATCACCAGCAGCAAAAACACCTTCTTGATTGGTTTGGTAATCATCAGTTTTAACGTTACCACGCTCATCTAAGCCAATTTCTAATTGTGCTAATACACCCGTTGGTTCTGGGTGTAAGAAACCCATTGCCAAGAAAGCTTTAGTACAAGGAATTGAACGTACAGAACCTTCAATCTCTTTAAAGTTTGGACGTTGACCCGGTGCTGCTTCTTCCCATTCGATATCCGCAACCACTAACTCTTTAACGTTACCGTTTTCATCACCGATGAACTCTTTAGTCAGGATAGACCAATGACGATCAACACCTTCTTCATGTGAAGTAGTTGTTTTTAAGATCATTGGGTACGAAGGCCAAGGCATATTAACAGTACGTTTTTCAGGTGGAATCGGCATGATTTCCACTTGCGTTACTGACGCTGCTCCATGACGGTTTGACGTACCCACACAGTCAGAGCCTGTATCACCACCACCGATAACCACTACGTGATCATCAGCTGCATGAATCTCTTCTGTTTTAAGGTCCATATCGTTAGCACGACGGTTATTTTGACCTAGGAATTCCATTGCAAAGTGAACACCTTTCAGGTCACGACCTGGAATAGGTAAGTCACGCGGTACAGTAGAACCACCCGTCAATAACACCACATCAAACTGCTTACGCAAATCTTTAGCATCGAAATCAACGCCAATATGTGCATTCACAACCATTTTAATACCAGCTGCTTCCATTACCGCGATTTTACGATCGATAACGTCCATACCCAGTTTAAAGTCAGGAATACCAAAACGTAATAAACCACCTACTTTTTCGTCACGCTCATAAACTGTCACGGTGTGACCCGCTGAGTTTAATTGCTCAGCAGCAGCAAGACCCGCAGGACCTGAACCTATGATAGCCACTGTTTTACCCGTACGAGATGTCGGAATTTTAGGCGTCACATAACCATTTTCGTAGGCTTTTTCTACGATGGTTTTTTCGATATTACAAATCGTAATTGGGTCTTGGTTGATCCCTAATACACACGAGGTTTCACAAGGAGCAGGACAAACACGACCAGTGAATTCAGGGAAGTTGTTTGTAGAGCTTAGGATATCCCAAGCTTCTAGCCAACTTTCACGATATACCGCGTCATTGAATTCAGGGATGATGTTACCAATCGGACAACCGCTGTGACAGAAAGGAACACCACAGTCCATACAACGAGAAGCTTGGTCATTAACTTTTTTACCAAACACGTCGTTTTGTACAAACTCTTTATTGTCTTTTAGGCGCTCTTCAACCGATACTTTCGGTGGTAATTCACGACCTAATTCTAAAAATCCAGTAGGCTTACCCATTATGCTTCTCCTTTCGCTCGAGCTGCTAATACTGCCTTGTAATCACGAGGCATTACTTTCACTACTTTAGCTAAGCTTTGCTCAACATCAGCCAAGAAATCCGCTGCTGTATTAGACTCAGTTAGTTCTAAATGTTTAGTGACTTTAGCAATTAATAGCGCTTTATCAGCTTCATCTAATGGATCTAAATCAACTAGCTCCATATTACAATTAGCTGTAAATGTGTCATCTCTATCCCAAATATAAGCAATACCGCCACTCATACCTGCTGCAAAGTTACGACCTGTTGTACCAAGGTTAATCATGATACCGCCAGTCATGTACTCACAACCGTGATCACCGATACCTTCAACAACCACTTCTGCACCCGAGTTACGAACACAGAAACGTTCACCAGCCATACCGTTAATGTAAGACTCACCAGACGTAGCACCGTAGAAACATACGTTACCTACAATGATGTTGTCTTTAGATACAACACTTGAATCACGATGAGGATACACTACGATTTGACCACCAGATAAACCTTTACCCCAGTAATCGTTCGCGTCACCTTCAACAGTAAACTCAACACCTTTTGCAAGGAAACAACCAAATGATTGACCTGCAGAGCCGTTAAACTTAACTTGCATCGGCTGTGGTAAACCTTGGTCGTTATACACTTTTGAAATTTCGTTTGACAACATGGTGCCACACGAACGGTCGATATTAGTAATTGGGAATGAACCCGATACCGCTTCACCTTTTTCCAGTGCTGGTTTAGCTAATTCAATTAGTTTTCTATCTAATACTGCTTCAAGATTATGATTTTGAGTTGTTTGATTAAACATCCCATCTTCTTCTTTAGCCGTTTCTTTAAATAGAATAGTGCTTAAGTTTAGGTTTTTGTATTTCCAATGGCTTACATCATCACGTACTTTAAGGTTTTGCGTTTGACCAACCATTTCAGTAATCGTCTTGTAACCTAGCTTAGCCATGTTTTCACGCATGCCTTGCACCATGTAACCGAAGAATGTCACAACATCTTCTACACGGCCGTCAAAACGTTCACGTAACGTTTTGTTTTGCGTTGCGATACCAACAGGACAAGTATTCAAATGACACTTACGCATCATGATACAACCTTCAACCACTAGTGCTGCAGTTGCTACGCCCCACTCTTCTGAACCTAATAACGCTGCAATAGTTAAATCACGTGGTGTTTTCATCTGGCCATCAGCTTGTAGAACAACACGGTTACGTAAACCGTTCTTCATTAGCGTTTGATGTGCTTCAGATAAACCTAGTTCCCACGGTAAACCCGCATGACGGATAGACGATAAAGGTGATGCACCTGTACCACCATCAAAACCAGCAATTAAGATAACGTCAGCTTTTGCCTTCGCAACACCTGATGCAATCGTACCAACACCTGCTTCTGATACTAACTTAACGTTAACACGACCTTCACGGTTCGCATTTTTCAAATCGTAGATAAGCTGAGCTAAATCTTCGATTGAGTAGATATCATGATGCGGTGGCGGTGAAATCAGGCCTACGCCCGGTGTAGAGTGACGTGTACGACCAATCCAGTCATCCACTTTGTGACCTGGTAACTGACCGCCTTCACCTGGTTTAGCACCCTGTGCCATTTTAATTTGGATTTCAGCAGCGTTAGTTAGGTAGTAAGACGTTACACCAAAACGACCCGATGCCACTTGCTTGATAGCTGAACGTTCCCAATCACCGTTTTCTTTTGGTGTAAAACGAATTGGATCTTCACCACCTTCACCAGAGTTTGACTTAGCGCCAATTCGGTTCATCGCAATAGCTAACGTTGAGTGAGCTTCATGTGAGATAGAACCGAAGCTCATCGCACCTGTTGCAAAACGTTTTAAAATGTTTTCAGCTGGTTCTACTTCATCAATTGAGATTGGACCCGATGCTTTTGGTACAAATTCAAACTGGCTACGCAGTGTAGCTGCATCATCACCTTGTTTATCAACTGTTTCAGCGTACTGTTTGAACTGTTCGTAGTTCTTGTTACGCGTTGATTCCTGTAATAATGAAATCGTTGTAGGGTTGAATAAATGCTTCTCACCACGTTGTTTCCACTGATATACACCACCAACATCTAAACGTTGTACTGGTACTGCACGTAATGGATAAGCAAAACGGTGACGCACTAGAATTTCATTAGCGATGTCATCAATCGAGAGACCTTGGATACGGGTAACTGTGCCTTTGAAGTAATCATCAACCACTGATTTACTGATACCTAGAGCTTCAAAAATTTGCGCACCTTGGTAAGACTGAATCGTTGAGATACCCATTTTCGAGAAGATCTTCAATAGACCCGCATCAATCGCCGCTTTGTACGACTTAAAGATATCTTCTACAGATTTCTCTGCAGGTAAACGGTTCTTAGCTTGTAAATCAACAATCATCTCTTCAATTAAGTAAGCGTTAACAGCAGACGCACCGTAACCAATTACTGTTGCAAAATGATGTGTTTCACGTACGTCGCCAGTTTCAACTACGATGTCACACATAGCACGTAGGCCACGTTTGATTAAGTAGTGATGTACCGCACCTGTTACTAACATAGCAGGAATTGGTGCATGGTCAGACGTTGCATTACGGTCAGAAAGAATGATGATTGAGTAACCATCGTGAATTGCATCTTCTGCGTAACGACAAATACGTGCTAATGCTTTTTTCAGTTTGCCTGGTTCACCAGATGCAGCAAAGAAAGTCTCTAATGTTTTAGCTTGTAAATGTTTATCATCCAGTGCATTAATTTTTTGTAATTCAGCATTACTTAATACCGGAGATTCAAGCTCAACCTTATGACAATGCTCAGGTGTTTCAGCCAATAAGTTTTGGTCTTTACCTAAGTATGTATTTAGCGACATAACCATACGCTCACGAATCGGATCGATTGGTGGGTTAGTTACTTGCGCAAATAATTGCTTAAAGTAGTGAGATAGATGTTGAGATTGATGTGATAGAACCGCTAACGGCCAATCCACACCCATTGCACCCAATGGCTCTTTACCATCGCGGAACATAGGTAGAATAATTTCGTTAACTTCTTCCGATGTTACACCAAAGGCTTGTAAACGTTTTAGTAATTTACCTGCATCAGGTTGAATATTACGCTCTAACGCCGCTGGTTGGTTTTCTAACTTAACTAAGTTATTTTCTAACCATGTTTCATACGGTTTTCTTGCTGCAATACCGTCTTTCACTTCGTCATCAGAAATGATGCGGCCTTGCTCAAGGTCAGCAACAAAGATACGACCTGGCTGTAAACGACCTCGTAACTTGATGTTTTCAGGTTTGATTTCTACTACACCTGACTCAGAAGCCATTACTAGGAAATCATCTTTAGTCACTGTGTAACGTGATGGACGTAGACCGTTACGGTCAAGCGTTGCCCCTACTTGCACACCATCGGTGAAACAAACAGACGCAGGGCCATCCCAAGGTTCCATTAAGTTTGCATGGTATTGGTAGAAAGCACGGCGTTTAGGGTCCATGTTTTTATTTTCTTGCCAAGCTTCAGGGATCATCATCATTAATGCATGAGGAAGACTACGGCCTGACAGTACTAATAACTCCAATGCCATATCAAAGCTTGCAGAGTCAGACATACCATCAGTACAGATTGGCATTAACATATCTAATTCTGAGCGAGTGAAGTATTCAGCTTCAAGCAAAGCTTCACGCGCTTTCATCCAGTTGATATTACCGCGAACCGTATTGATCTCACCATTGTGAGCAATGTAACGGAACGGTTGCGCTAAACGCCAACGTGGGAATGTATTCGTTGAGAAACGAGAGTGTACTAATGCCAGTGCAGTTACCATGCTTGGATTTTGTAAATCTAAGAAGTATTGAGGCACTTGCTCAGTCGTTAACTGACCTTTGTAAACAATCGTTTTGTAAGAGAATGTATTAATGTAGAAGTTATCTTCAATACCATTAACAGACTCTAAACAGATACGTGTTGCATAATTACGTAAAATAAATAATTTACGCTCTAATACTGCTGGCTCCATATCCGGCCCACCAGTAACAAACATATGTTCAAACTGTGGTTCGCTGCTTAGGGGATCAGCACCAATCATTGAGTTATCTGTAGGAAGAACGCGGTAACCAATTACTTCAAGAGAAAGACGTTCAGCGGTACGTGCTAGAATTTCACGACAATGATCACGATGATTTTCATCTTTAGGGAATAGGATGGTACCTACACCATATTGATCAAATTTAGGAAGAGTAATACCCTCTTTTAATGCTTCTGTTACTAAAAACTCATGCGGTTTTTGTAAAAGAATACCTGCTCCATCACCGCTACATGGGTCACAACCTTGACCACCACGGTGTTCCATACGCGCTAACATATCCAAAGCTTGTGTCACAATCTTATGAGACTTGCTGTTTTTCAGATGTGCTACAAAACCGATACCACAGGCATCGTGCTCCATTTCAGGCACATAAAGGCCTTGAGCATTCTGCTCTTTATTTGTCATAAACATGTCCTTCTAGATATAACAGTAAAAATGTCCCTCACTGCCAAACCTAATGTTTCGAAGTGCTACACACGGCTTGTTATTTAAATAAATAAAAACAAGCAATTAATTTATTTTTACTTTTGTAAGAAAACTACTTTTTGAGAAAAGTGCACTTTTTACAAAACGTCCTTGCCTAGTAAATAATTGGCACAGCCCATTGCAAGCATGGGGCCAATACACAAATTATTGAGAACCACCCTAGTAACAGAAGTGATATTTGCTCATTATTCTATCTTTTAACCCAAGCAAAATCCAATTTTCTTATTCAGTTCCACTCTGACTGCTTATTAATCGGTACTGTGCTTTGTTCCACAGCGCACTTAAAAAATAAACTATTGATTTATAATAATTAAAAGCAAAAAACAGAGTCAAAATAAAAAATAAAGGCGGAGTAATGTATCAAATTATAAATTTTATAAAAGAAAAATTTGAATTTTTAGTTAAAAAAAGTGAATAGTAATTCACAAATGATAGTGATTATCATTACAAACAATGTTAATTTAAAAAGCAGTAAACTCTATTAAAACATCATGAAATATGACTTTTTATTTACAAAAATCAACCTTAATCTTTTACCCAAATGCGTCTTTCTTGGTGCCAAAATCAGCGTTTAAAGCAGTAAAAAATCAATGCCTTAAATTAATTGTTAATATAAAGTCATGCTGCAGTTTGTTATTTTATTACAAATATATGTTTTAAATATACTTAATACTAGAAAATGGCATGAGAAGTTATGTTTAAATCGCCTATTTAAAGGTGTAAAAACGCTAATTTATAGGTAGAGAGAGCCTATAGATTTGACTTAATATGCAATCGTAAGGTGATATTTTATCTTTGCAGTATTTTACAATGCCTCAAATTTACCTGATAAACGATTTATTCCTGAGCATTAGCCCCCTAACCAAGCTTAATTGCTGTAAAAGTAGGCGAATAAAGCGCTAATCAGAGAATTAAAAGTGAATACATAATTATTTTAGTTATTGAGAGGACTGACCTGATCTGATTTTACGAGGCTTATAACGGGTATCAAACTCTATGCGGAGCTTTAAACATTCAATAATAAAGGCGGGTAAAGCGCTTTACATAATACCAATCACTTATTTAATGCAATTGGTATAATATGTAAAACGCATAAGTTTAAGAAACGATTACCCTTGTACACCACCTTGCGTTAATTTTAGAGGGTCAAGTAACCTATTTAATTCATCGACAGAAATATCGGTATTCTCTGCGGCCACTTCAACAATAGGTCGGCCACTTTTATAGGCTAGTTTAGCGATTTCAGCAGCTTTCGCATAACCAATGATAGGGTTTAATGCCGTCACTAGAATAGGATTACGTGATAAAGCTTCTTTTAATTTTTCCTCTTTAACGACAAAGGTCGCAATCGCTTTGTCTGCTAAAAGGTGACTAACATTAGATAACAACTCAATACTTTCTAGTAAGTTGCTAGCTATCAAAGGTAACATCACATTAAGTTCAAAATTTCCCGACTGCCCTGCTACAGTGATCGTTGAATCGTTACCAATCACTTGTGCCGACACCATACAAGTAGCTTCAGCAATAACTGGATTGACCTTGCCTGGCATGATTGACGAGCCAGGTTGTAAAGCTTGCAACTCAATCTCACCTAAACCAGCTAAAGGTCCTGAATTCATCCAACGTAAATCATTGGCTATTTTCATCATACTAACGGCTAGTGCTTTCAGTTGTCCTGAGAGCGAAACAGCAATATCTTGCGAACTAATATGCGTAAAAAAGTTATCCGCAGGCGTAAAGTGAAGCTTAGTCTTTTCACTTAACGCCTCAGCAAATTTCTTAGAAAAAGCAGGATCCGCATTAATACCAGTCCCTACCGCGGTTCCGCCCTGTGCTAAGCTTTGAAGGTTAGGTTGCAACTGTTCCAATACACCTTTATTTAAGGCGATTTGATCCGCCCATGCCGCTAAGGTTTGGCTCATACGAATTGGCATAGCATCCATGAGGTGAGTACGCCCAGTTTTCACATACTGATCAACAGCTTTCGCTTTTTTTCTAATCGTCTCTATCAAGTGCTCCAAGGCCGGTAATAATTTTTCATTCAGCTCTAATGCGGCACTGATATGAATAGCAGTTGGGATGATGTCATTACTACTTTGACCATAATTAATATGATCATTAGCGCCGACAGTATCTCCGTAAAGTTTAGTCGCTAGAGTGGATAACACCTCATTAGCGTTCATGTTAGAACTCGTACCAGAACCTGTTTGGAATACATCAACAGGGAAATGTACTTGATAATCAGTGTCTAATAACTGATCGGCCGCTTGGCAAATAGCTTTTCCCATTTCAGTAGGGATTAATGTTAATTCGGCGTTTGCTTCAGCAGCTGCATATTTAGCTAATATTAATGCTTTGATAAATGCTTTTGGCATCCCTTTACCGCTTACAGGGAAGTTATTAATAGCTCGCTGAGTTTGCGCACCATAAAGTGCATCAACAGGTACATTTAATTCGCCCATGCTATCTTTTTCTACTCTTGTCTGTTTCATGCTTATCCTTATTCTATTTATTGTTGCAGGCTATATTTGAAATATTGTGAGGTCAGTGATAATTCATGTAAAAGTTGTTTTATTTGCGTATGTTCTTGCTCATTTTTTGCAATGCGTTGTAGTGAGCAAATAGGTTTATAGATGTTATCCAGACAAATACATCGCCAATGCACAGGATTAAGCTCATCAACAAAGGCTTCTAATAATAAATAGAACTGCTCCTGATAACGTGATTGTCGATTAATTTTTGCATGCTCTATATTCTGATGGCACTCCTCAGCAGATAACCACAGTGAAATTAACATGGGATTATCAGGTTCTTTGGCATAACGAATTTTATCTTTTAAGATTGATAACATCATACTCATGGCAATAACTTCTTTGAAAGGAATATCTTTAAACACTATCAGTATCGATAATCATTATCAAATGAACTTAAGGGTAATATATTGCTTTAGCTAACAAAAATGGATTAAAGAAAGAGTGAAGATGGGAACAATAATGGCAATAAAAAAGGCTTACTAACATTCTATTAGTAAGCCCTATTAAACTAAAATGATAGCGGATGTATAACTACCTTAGTATACGTCTCTAACATAGCGCTTTTGTTTTTTCAGTTTTGCAACATATTGCACCGCTTCATCTGGTGTCATGTTGCCGTGCATTTCGATAATTGAATGTAATGCCTTTTCAACATCTTTTGCCATGTATAACGCATCACCACAGATAAAGAAGTAACCGCCCTTCTCTAACCAAGCAAACAACTGCTCACCATGTTCTAACATACGGTCCTGAACATATATTTTTTGTTGTTGGTCACGAGAGAAGGCTAAATCTAACTTAGCGATCAAACCACTGGCTTGCATTGCTTCTATCTCTTCTTGATAGATAAAGTCCGTTTTACTATTTCTGTCACCAAAAATTAGCCAGTTTTCACCCTCTGCACCCGTTGCTAAACGCTCTTCTAGGAACGCTCTGAAAGGTGCAATACCGGTACCAGGACCCACCATGATCATTGGTGCTGTAGGATCTGTTGGTACAGCAAAGTGACTGTTTGGTGCAAAGTAACATTTAACCTTATCGCCAATTTCAGCCTGGTCAGATAAGAAGGTAGAACAGACACCATTATGATCACGGTCATTACTGTGATAACGCACATTACCTATGGTTAAATGCACTTCGTTATTATGCTGTTTAATGCTTGATGAGATAGAGTAAGCACGTGGGGCTAATGGTTTAGTTAGATTAATAAACTCCGCCACACTAAACTGGGCCTGTGGGAAAAGTACCAATAGATCAATAGTATCCTTGCCCCATAGGAAGTCATTTAATTGATCTGTTTCACCATTAACCAGTTTAGATAACTGTTTATCTCCACTTCTAATAGCCAATTCAGCAATAAACTCTTTACTCGGGATACGGATCTCAACTTCTTCACTAAATATGTGCAATAAGCTAAGGCTCTCACCCTTGTATGGGATAACCTCTTTGCCAGATGCATCAAATAAAGCGAGTAGCTCTTCTACTAATTCCGTTCTATTCACAGGGATCACGTTTAACGCATCCCCGGCTTCATAAACTTCACCACTATCACCTAACGAAAACTCATAATGGAAGGTTTCTTTACTTGAGCCCGCTTTGGTTAAGGCTTTTTTAGTGATTAATTCAGCCTGTAATGGATTTTTACGCGTATATTTTGATTTTGGCTTAGTAGCGCCTTTCACTTTAACGGGTTGCACACTCTCTACTACAGAGCCTTTAGTCGCGATATCCGGTAAGACTTCTGCAGTCCATTGACTTGCTTGATCTTCAAAATCAATATCACAATCCACTCGCTCAACAATACGTGTTGCCCCTAATGCTTCTAGGCGTTGATCCCATTGGATACCTGCCAAACAAAAGTCATCGTAATTGGTATCACCCAAAGATAAAACAGAATAAAAAGTATTACTGAATTTAGGTGCATCTTGTTCATTAATAGCATCCCATAATGCTTGTGCATTATCTGGCATTTCACCTTCACCATAGGTACTAGTGACCACTAATAAACGCTCAACCTTAGCAAGCTCTGCTAAGCTGATATCATCCATATCAACCACACTTGCAGTTAAACCATACTGTGCAGCTAAATCAGCAGCCTCTTCAGCCACTGTTTGTGCATTACCTGTTTGGCTACCATAAATGATAGTTAAAGGTTTAATTGCAGGGGCTGCAGCTTGTTGCGCCGTTGTGCCTTCTTCTTTCACTAATAAACGCGTATGTAATCCAGCTAGGAAACCGCCTAACCATTGTTTTTGTTCGCCATTAAAAGGCATGTTTTCTGGTAAATATGGTACTTTTAAGTCACTCATGAAAAACTCCAATAAATTAAGCAGTGTCTTTAATAGCAAGCGCTAAGATATGACAATAATGAGCAGCGAGTTGCTGTTCAAAAATAGGTAACTCAGCTAACTTAGCTTGATTTACACGGTTTCGTTCAATGATCCACACACTGGTGCCCCATGCATTACTATCTGAAACTTCTTTCTTATCCAGAGATTCCTTATAATCTTGCAAACGTTTATCAGCGAGCAAATAAGCAAGCGCTTGATCATCGTAACTTGCAAGTACCGATTTACAGTCTTTAGCAAGTACTTCAATTAACTTTCTATCTTCACTTTCAAATAGATATTCAGTCACTCTATCAACGGATTCCCCCTTCTTAACTGCATCAGATTTCTGAGCAGCTTCAAATGCTCGGCGTATAGTGCCCGTTGCATTGATATATTGACAAATAAGCGTGCTATCTAACTCGCCATAATCAGGTAACTTACCGTTGAACAAATATTGTTGTTGATCTATTTGATGGTAAGCAGACTTAATACTCAATGTAAGCTGTTTAGCATAATATTGAGAAAGCTCTTCAAGCATATTTTTACGTGCTGAATGTGCAAAGATCTGTTCACTACACTGATAACTGAATAAAGAGAGTGGGATCAGCACATAAAAATGTGCTCTGCTATTTTCCCAATCATCTAATAACAGTTGTGTTTTTGTCGATTTTGTCGCTAATAGGTGTTGCTCTAGATGATAACGTAAGGCTACCTCATGGCCCGCAGTCAACTCACTCGCTTCCGCTAAACAGATCGCTTTCACTGAATCTTTGCTACACTTAGACAAAATAGCGCCAGTCTGGTCATATTGGTAAGCAGAACCACCACTCATACCATTACCAAAACCTTTACCAAAAGCCCCTAAGTTAACGATCGAACCGTTGGTCATGTATTCACAACAAAAGTCCCCCACCCCTTCAACAACTGCCACGGCACCGGAGTTACGAACCCCAAAACGATCCCCTGCTTGCCCTTCAACAAACAACTCACCGCCCGTTGCACCAAATAACGCGAAGTTACCTATTAACACGTTACCTGCAACATCTGTTGCACCGCCACCAGGGCTAGTCACAACAATACGACCACCACTTGCACCTTTACCAACACCATCATTACAAGTCCCATCATGGATAAAGGTAATACCTGAATTAAGGAAAGCTGCGTAGCTTTGTCCTGCAGAGTGACTTGTTTTAATCACTAAACTACCATCAGCGAAGACTTTACGTCCATTAGAGAGCTGGTGGATAGCAGGGTGCGCATTAACCTCTGTGTCGCTTAAGTCGTAATTAAGTAAACGTTCGATATCAATGGATAACTGACCGCCAACGGTTTTATTACAGTTATCTAAAGCAGGTCCCTCGATAGTCAATGAAGGCACTGACGCATTCACTAAATCGCTGATCGCCTGCTCTAAAAAGCGGTCATCAGGCGTGAAGTTCGCTTCTAAGTAGATAGGTGAAGTAATTTTTACTTCTTCGACAGGTTTAAACATCCCCGTCATATCTAACTGACCAACCATAGTGGCGTGGTTAATCAGATATAAAAGTTCAGTTTTACCGCGGATCTCTTTAAGACTTTGGTAACCTAATTCAGCTAGTAATTCACGTACTTCATGTGCCACATTTAAGAAATATTGTGCCAGTGCTCTTGGGTCACCTTGGTAAAGCTCGGAGTTAGTTGTTAAACCGGCGGGACATTTAATGTTACAGTTTTTCGCCATCACACACTTCAACATCATCAGCGCAGTCGTACCAAACTCAAAAGAGTCACCACCTAAAATGGCAGATTTAATCACATCTAAGCCTGTTTGATGTGCATCGGAACAACGTAATACGATTTTATCGCGTAAGCCATTTTCCGCTAATGATTGATGTACTTCAGCAATACCAATACAAGATGCACGTCCAGTATTTTTCAAACTGGTCACCTGTGCGGCACCAGTACCACCTGTATTACCTGCCACATTAATTACATCAGCGCCAGCTTTTGCTACACCAACGGCAATTGTGCCTATTCCTTCACTAGATACTAATTTAACCACAACACGTACACGCGCAGCTTTTGCATCGTGGATCAGTTGCCCTAAATCTTCAATAGAGTAAGTATCGTGATGAGGAGGTGGAGAGACAAGTTCTACACCCGGTGTACCACCACGTGCCGCTGCGATTTCAACATTCACTTTCGCAGAAGGTAATTGCCCCCCTTCACCGGGTTTAGCACCCTGTGCGATTTTTATTTCAATCTCTTGCAACGCAGGGTCTGCTAAGTAACCGGTCCATACGCCAAAACGACCAGAAGCAAACTGCTTAATTTTACTGGCTTTAACCGTATTATACCGAGAGGAGTGTTCCCCCCCCTCACCAGAGTTACTCATTGCCCCAGCAATGTTAGTCCCCTGTGCAACGGCCTCATGCGCTCTTGCCACCAAGGCGCCATGACTCATTGCTCCAGAAGCAAAACTTGCTGTAATTTGATGCGCAGGTTGCACATTATCCAGCTCAATAGAGTGTGGCGCAGTGAATATTTTATTCACCCAAACTAATGCATCTTCAACCACATTAATAGTTAACTGTGTCTCATCAACATTCACTAAAGTTACGTGCGTTGGATGCAGTGCTTGAATAGCTTGATAGAGCTGTTGGTGTCTTGTTTTTGTTCCAGCAGATAAAGATAAGCTCGCTTGACCATCGGCAGTGATTTCCACTGTCATCCCTTTCACAGAGAATCGGGGAGAACCCGCATAGGAGATGCTATTGAAGGCACTCACAAAATCACTTTCTAACTGACACTCATTTAACAATAATGGCAAGGCCAATACATCACGTATCGCCGCTGGGCGTTTATCACGCTCTTGATGCATGCTTAATGAGAATTGGCGATAAGCTGGCGTAATTTTAAAGGCATCAATCTGCGCAGGGGTTCGTGCTTCAAAACCCAGGTCTTTGTACCCAGCGTCTTCAGGGATCGTTAATAACTGCTCCTGATCTTGCTCACCTCGCTCATCAATATAACTAATCTGTTCTTCAGTCATATTGATATATTCACGTACCGCAGTATTACCAAAACTATGCCCAGCGCCTTCAGATCGCTCTTTAAACAAACCTAAGACAGGGATTTGATCGATATTTTGAATATCAAAGACTTTTTTATGCCAATGCGCAGAGCTCTCCGCTATATCAGAGAAACGCGCGCCCCCTATCGGCGAATGAATATTCGGGAAAAGTTTCGCTAAATGAGGGTCTTGAGTATCAATAAAGTTAGACTCAAAGAACTCACCACCAATGTAACTTTCAACGGTACATAGGCCAAATTTACCCATGGTTTTCATCAGTGCTTTTTCAATCGCTTTTTGGAACTTCTGTAAGCCCTTCTCCATTTCACTGAAATCACTACACAACTCTTGAGCGCGGTAAAAAACAGAGATAGGACACACAGCGGATGCACCAAAACCTAACAAACATGCAATATCATGCGTACTAGAAACTTGTCCGGTTTGGAATACCAAGCTAGTGGTAAAGCGTAAGCCTTTTTTAATCAAACGCTGATTAACCGCTGCAATCACCAACATAGCCGGTATCGCAGCCAATTGATGTGATACTGCTTGATCACTTAACACAATAATTTCACAACCATTGTTCGCTAATGCTTCCGCTTGGTCAGCAATCACGTCGAGCTGTGTTAACAGACTTTGTTGATTGGCTTGTGAATCTTCTAAATCAGCCTCATATAGCGTATCAATGGTCGCTACTGATAAAGCATCTTGCAGCAGTATTTGCTGCAGCTGCTGTGGTTGTAAAATCGGTGATTCAAGCGTTAACTGTTTCGTTTTTGGCTTACCTTGTATCTCATCACCCATATTGGCTTTAGCGCCTAATGTCACTCTCAGCGTCATACCATCAGCTTCACGGATACTGTCCAAAGGTGGATTAGTCACTTGTGCAAAACGTTGGCTGAAGTAGCGAGACATCCCCCCTTCATCTTTCGCTAATGCATTAGGCGCTAGCCCATAACCCATTGCAGATATTTTCTCCATACCGCTTTGAATCATAGGGTCGAGCATAAACTTAAAACTTTCTTGGTTTAAACTATAGGCAACATGACGTGCTGCTAAACTCAGGCTAGAGGTATATTTTACGTCTGATAATGACACCTCAGGTAGCTGCGATAGTTCAATACGCGCTTCCTGTAATAATGGCGAATAGGGTTTCTCTTTAGCGAGCCTATCTAAAATGTCATTGGTGTAAGAAACCTGCTTTAATGCATGGTCAAAGACCACCATTCCACCTGCTTCAATACGGCCTCGGCGAATTACATCTTGTGCAGGGAAATCTATTTGCCCTGCTTCACTCATGACCGCTAAATAATCATCCGTTTCAACGGTTCTTAAAGGTCTTAATCCCAGTCTATCTAAACGAGCACCTATTTTGATACCATCGCCAAAAATGAACGCCGCTGGGCCATCATTTTTCTCTTCATAGAGAGAGAAATATTCCAGCATGTCACGCACTGGCTCAGTTAATGATTTATCATTCTCCCAAGCAGGAGGCATCATGGCTAAAGCGGCGAAATCAATGTCGAGTTCATCTTCACAAATACGACGCGCTAAAGTTTGATCTAAGCGCGCAGAGTCTGATTGCCCTTTTGGAAAAATCACTTTTTTCTTTTTAAAACGTGCAATCGCATCTTCACTTAAACGGTTTTTTCTATCTGTATTTAATTCACCATTATGTGCCATACGATGAAACGGTTGGGCAAACATGGGATTAGGCGCAGTGTTAGTAGAAAAGCGAGTGTGAAAGAATAAAGTATGTATTTTATGGTCTATATCAACGAGGTCTTTAAAATAGGGAATCACTTCCCAACTGTTTAATCGACCTTTTAAAACTTGCGTACGGCTACTCATGGACATTGGATAAAGTCCATACAGCTCTGGTTTTGTATACGCTGGGTTCTCAATGGCCAATAAGGCTTGGTGAATTAACTTCTCAAATTCCACTTGATCGGTGACATGCTTAGGGCAATGAAATATTAACTGCTTAATTGAGAATTGTGCCGCTTGGCTCGCTTCATTGAGTGCATTTAAATCAACGGGGAGCTCACGCCACACCATGATTGGGAATTGGAAATCATTGAGTATCTTTTCAATAATTTCATCTGCTGCTTTATGCTGTGTTTTATCTACAGGATAAAAAAAGTTAGCTACGCCAAAATCACCATGCTGTAATGTTTTATCGCCTGTCACTTTGCGGAAAAAATCTAAAGAGATGTCAATGTTAACACCAGCTCCGTCACCAATTCCTTGCGCACTCATTCCGCCACGGTGGGGAATCATACATAAAGCTTGGTGCGCATGAGATAATAACTCATGAGTTTGCAAACTGTGTTTGTTAGTAATAAACCCAACACCACAACTAGAATGCTCATCATTTCTATCAAATAAATATCGTTTCATCATAATCCATTAGAACGACTGCTCGCCAAGTAAAAGTAAAAAGGGGTTTGGAGAATAAACATTCCCAATGATAAATGCAAATAACTATCATTACCATAACAAGAAATAAAAGCTAAATACTTATGCAGAAAAACTATTTATTTAAGCAAAAAATAAAATGGGCAGTATATGAGGCATGAGAAAAAATAAATCTATCCATCTGAAATTAAAAGTAATTTTATAATGTTGAGAGCATTTCTTTATCTAAGGAAAGAATTTTTATTTTTTAGCGGGCTAGTTTAAAACAAGCTTAATAGGCACAGTGACGAAGTTTAAAAGATAGTTGAAATTGGCAGTGCTTGCAGCCAAATCAACCATATTATTGTTATTATAAGCTAACGATTACATGACTCTTCAGTAAAACAAAGTGTATTTTTTCCTGCTGATTTTGCAGCATACATCGCTAAATCTGCCGCTCTCATTAACTGGTCATACTCTTTACCATCTTCTGGAAATAATGCGATACCAGCACTACCAGTCACCTTCAAATTGAGCTGTTGATTCATCTTGTATTCAGCAAAAACAGTACCCAGTAAATCTTCAATAATCGACGCCACCTCTTGTTTATCCTTTACATCTTGCAATAAAATAACAAACTCATCTCCGCCTAACCGAGCGGGGATGATCTCAGGTAAAGCGTCATAAAAGGCTAATTCACTTTTAGATAGATTGTTTAACTGAAAAAAACGAGTGAGTCTTTGACCAAATAAATAAAGCAATTCATCACCCGCTTTATGGCCGTAGGTATCATTAACCTCCTTAAATCCATCAAAGTCGATAAACACTAAGGCGCCCTTTTGATTCAATGTTATCATTTTAGCTAATGCTTTATTCGACAAACGATAAAAGTAATTACGGTTAGGCAAGCCGGTATGAGAATCAAAATAAGCGAGTTTGGCAATGACGTTTTCTTTTGCTTCTATGGTTTCCATCATATGAGCAAACTGCGTTTTCAACTCAGAAATTTCTTGGGGGACAGCCCTAGAAAGAGTGAACTGTAAGTTAACTTGACTCTCTCCGCTTTTAATTGAATTGATGGTTCGGGATAGGTTTTCCAAAGGTTTAATTATCAACAAAGAGACGGGGATGGCAAATAAACAGGCTAAAGCAATACCTATCAGCATCACCATTAGCGCCGCTTTATCAATCTCAACGGCAGTACCTTCTAATTCTTTAATCGGTTGCGGTACCATTACCCCCCACCCAGCACCCGGCACACTGGTGTAACCAGCGATCATGTCACCTTTCAAAGCTGGAGAGTAAAATTTCTCAACTCCGGTTTTACCCGCTAGCATTTTTTGTACTGCACTTACTTTACTCATATCCTTTCTGGTTTTCACCCAAGAAGCTAAAGGATGAGCCAACGCCTGCCCAGTTTGATCAACAATCGCAGCATGGCCTTTTTCACCGAACGCTACTCGTTTTCCCATTTTTATAATGTATTCTGTAGACAGATAACCCAATAAAATCTGATTTCCTAACTTTTTAACCACCAGCATTAGCGGATTGTCATCAATATTCATAGCTTCTGTCACCGTAGAAATACGAATTTTTCCTTCCTCTAACGTCTGCTTAGCTAACAATAAAATGGCATTATCGGTGACTGGCTGACACTGCTCATGACGACTAAAAATACAGGTTTGCAGTTCGCCATTTTGAGTAATTACAGCCACTTCAAGAAACTGAAAACTGTTTAAAAAAGCATTAAACTCAGGTGAATTGACTTGTTTTTGAGAACCCGTCTCTAATATAGAAAAAACACCTAATACATCTTGATAGTAACGTTCAAAAGCAGTAGAAAGGTTCTTAGCGATAACTAAATGTTTTTCATTCACTTCTTGAATTTCAAGGTCTAACGCTTTTGAATAAGGCCACGCCCAAAAAATCGTCATGGGTATGATGACTATTAAGCAAAAAGTAATGATAAGTAAACCACGGATATTCATGTTTATTCCGTTGACAAGTTAATGCCAAAATTAATATTTAGTACTTATATTACACGTTAAGTAATATAAAACACCCCTGTTCGATCAAATAATAGACTAAAAAAATCAAGTACATATGGAAGCCAGTTAATGGATGAGTTTGCACAAAATATTTTTACCCTTTTATCCTACTTAGAAAAAGGAAAATTAACCACTTATGGACAACTTGCTAGCCAAGCGGGATTCCCAGCACATGCTAGGCATGTAGGAAAAATATTAGCAAAGCTTCCTAAAGACACTCGCTTACCTTGGTATCGCGTCGTAAACTCTCAAGGTAAGATATCATTAAAAGGTGAGGCTTTTTTAAGACAGAAAAAGTTATTAGAAGCTGAGCACATAGCAATAACAGAACAAGGCAAAATTTTAAAATTTAAACAATATCTTGAGTAAAATGAAACTACTTATTTCAATGCTTATAAAAATGGAGCATCAATATGAAACAGGAACAATCAACGACTAAAAACATAACCGATATAAAACAAGCTTGTACACTTTATTACCAAGCGATCAAAGCAGAAAAAACCGCCCAACTCCTGTCTACCAAAGAAAGCCTTAAATTACTCCACCAAGCAGGACAATTTGCTTATTCAGAACGTCTTGATAAAACAGAATATGAAACGAGCTTAGCTAAATTACAAATTGAGTTGGTGAAACTCCAAGATTACCTGTTAAAAAGTGGTAAACGTTTAGTGGTGATTTGTGAAGGTAGAGATGCAGCAGGTAAAGGCGGTGCGATTAAGCGTTTTACCGAATACTTAAACCCACGTCATGCAAAAGTTATTGCCTTGGATAAACCGAGTGACCGAGAGCAAGGACAATGGTATTTCCAACGTTATATTAATCACTTTCCAAGTGCAGGTGAAATCGTCTTTTTTGACCGTTCTTGGTATAACCGTGCTGGTGTAGAGCGCGTAATGAACTTTAGTAGTAAAGATGATTTAGCACGCTTTTACCAACAAGCCCCGCTACTTGAAAGCATGTTAGTAGAGTCCGATATCGTATTAGTAAAATTTTGGTTTACCGTTGAAAAATTAGAGCAATTACGCCGTTTCCATGAGCGTATGAGTAGCCCACTAAAACAATGGAAATTAAGCCCAATGGACTTTGAAGCATTAGAAAAATGGGATGAATATGCCACTGCGCGAGATGATATGTTTAAGTTTACCGATAAAAAGTCCACACCTTGGATCACCATCAATTCCAATGATAAACGCCGCGCACGTGTCCACGCTATCCGTCACCTATTAAGCCAATTCGATTACCCTGATAAAGACAACAAGCTAGTTAATGAGATAGACAACAACATAGTGCTATTCAAACATAATTAATTTGACTATTTTTGACCTCTATATTCTTAGACTGATTGATTAACAGGCAAAAAAAAACCGATGCGGTGAAACATCGGATTTTAAATAACAGCTTATTTGTAATGTGCTAAACGCAGATTATTTTAAGTGCGGCGTATTAGTTGTTACATGTAAGTTTTGTGCACGATGACGTAATACATGGTCAAGTAAAGTGATTGCCATTTGCGCTTCTGCAATTGGCACAGCACGAATACCCACACATGGATCATGACGACCTTTAGTGATCATCTCAGTTGCTTCACCATCAGTTGTAATAGTACGACCAGGGATAGTTAAACTAGAAGTCGGTTTTAACGCAATAGACGCAACGATATCTTGTCCCGTTGAAATACCACCTAAAACACCACCAGCATGGTTAGATAAGAAACCTTCAGGCGTCATTTCATCACGGTGTTCAGTACCTTTTTGGTTGGCTACTTCAAAACCATCACCAATTTCTACACCCTTAACAGCATTAATGCTCATTAAAGAGTGCGCTAATTCCGCATCTAAACGATCAAATACAGGCTCACCTAAACCAACAGGTACACCAGAAGCAACCACTGTTACCTTAGCGCCAATTGAGTTACCTTCTTTAATTAACGCTTTCACGCAATCTTCTAAATCAGTTAACTTGCTCGTATCAGGGAAGAAGAAAGGATTGTTTTCTACTTCATTCCAATCAATTGTATCTGGCGTGATATCACCCATTTGGCTTAAATAACCACGGATCTCAATACCAAATTGCTCTTTCAAGTATTTCTTAGCAATCGCCCCGGCTGCTACACGCATTGCTGTTTCACGTGCAGAAGAACGACCACCACCACGGTAATCGCGGTGTCCATATTTTTGATGATAAGTGTAATCAGCATGACCAGGACGGAACAGGTCTTTAATTGCTGAATAATCTTTAGAACGTTGATCAGTGTTTTCAATGATCAAACCAATGCTGCAACCTGTGGTTTTACCTTCAAATACACCGGATAAAATCTTCACTTGGTCGCCTTCTTGACGCATGGTGGTATAACGTGATTGCCCCGGACGACGGCGGTCTAAATCATGTTGTAAATCTTCTTCAGTGATCGCTAAGTTAGGTGGAATACCATCAATGATGCAACCTAACGCCACACCATGGCTTTCACCAAAGGTTGTCACTTTAAACACTTGACCAATACTGCTTCCTGCCATTGTTAATTTCTCACTTTAATAAATTTCAAATAATACCCAGCACCATTAAGATGCGAGGTATAACTAAATGTTAATGTTTTCAAGCTGTGCTTTAGTCAGAGCAAATACACCGTGTCCACCGATTGAAAATTCAATCCATTGGAATGGGATCTCTGGATAAGCAGCTTGTAAGTGCACTTGCGAGTTTCCTACTTCTACAAATAACACACCATCATCATTTAACATTGCACTTGCTTGACGTAGCATTTCACGGACTAAATCCAGTCCATCATCACCACAAGCTAAGCCTAATTCAGGCTCATGTTTATATTCTTCAGGCAAGTTTGCCATATCTTCCGCATCAACATAAGGCGGGTTAGATACAATCAGGTCATATTTCTCATTTTCAACGCCACTAAACAGATCTGACTGAATAGGGAATACTTGTTGAGATAAACCGTGATTTTGGATATTAATATCTGCTACTTCTAATGCATCTTCAGAGAGATCAACAGCATCTACCTCTGCATCAGGGAAAGCATAAGCACAAGCAATCGCAATACAACCACTACCAGTACATAAATCAAGAATGCGTTTTGGTGCAGTTTGTACCCAAGGTTCAAACTTAGTTTCAATCAATTCTGCAATAGGTGAGCGTGGCACTAAAGTGCGCTCATCCACGTAGAACTCTAACCCTGCAAACCAAGCACTGTTAGTTAAGTACGGCACAGGAATACGCTGTTCAATACGTGTCACAATTAACTCAACCAACATTTTACGTTCACGTTGTGTTAAACGTGATTGCAAAATTGAGATATTGCTTTGTAGCTCAAGGTTTAATGACGGCAAGATTAGTTGTACAGCTTCATCCCAAGCATTATCAGTACCGTGACCAAAAAATAGCCCCGCACGATTAAACTCGGTCACAGCCCAACGTAATATATCTTGAATGGTTACTAACTCATCAACCGCTTCATCACTAAAAATCGTATCCAATTTATTCTCCACTTAAGGTAAACTTCGCTCATTCAACTACCTAGTTTAGGAAAAACCATGACCGATTATAATAATGATGATGATTTTTCGCTGTTTAGCGCAGAATTTGCTGGTATCAAAAAATTGCAACAGGATACCATAAAATTGCCCCCGAAAAACATTAAGAATAAAGCGGTCATTAAAGAAAAACGTGAACAAAACTTTGAACAAAGCCATTTCTCTGATGCCTATGAACCATTACTGCCAAGTGACGGTCCCGTTCGTTATAGCCGAACTGATGCTGAAAAGTACTTAGTAAAGCAATTACGTCGTGGTGACTTCACGCCAGAGATCATTCTTGACCTGCACGGTTTAACCCAACAAGAAGCTAAAAGTGAATTAGCAGCCTTGATTAACTGTTGTAAAAAAGAAGGCTTATATTGCTGTAGTGTGGTGCATGGCATGGGTAAACATGTTCTCAAAAAACAGGTTCCACTTTGGTTAGCACAGCATCCAGATATCCTTGCTTTCCATCAAGCACCTTTGGAGTTTGGTGGTCAAGGCGCACTATCGGTTTTAGTTGAGTTAGAAGATTGGCAGATGAAAGAAGAGAAAAAACGCTAAGTTTAACTTAATCCACCAGCAGCTCCATTAAGAGGTCCCGTTATGGCTAGTTTATTAATTTTATTAGATGACATTGTCACTGTATTAGATGATGTTGCAGCCATGAGTAAAGTCGCAGCGAAGAAAACAGCGGGTATTTTAGGTGATGACTTAGCGCTTAATGCACAACAAGTATCAGGTGTAAAAGCAGACCGAGAAATACCTGTGGTCTGGGCTGTTGCCAAAGGGTCATTATTAAATAAAGCGATTATTCTCCCTGTGGCCCTGTTGCTAAGCAGCTTTCTGCCGATCGCAATTAATATATTGTTATTAATTGGTGGTGTGTATCTTTGCTTTGAAGGGTTTGAAAAAATAGCTCACTCTCTTTTTACTGCAGATAAACCAGCTCAAAAACAACAACGCCTGCAAGCTAATGCAGACCAACATATCGACTTACTAGTAATGGAGCAAAAAAAGATTAAAGGTGCTATTCGTACCGATTTCATCTTATCGGCTGAAATCATTATTATTGCCCTCGCCTCCATTCCTTCCGATGACCTAACGGCTCAAATTGTAACATTAGTAGCCTTATCAGTAGGATTAACCGCGTTTGTTTATGGCTTTGTTGCCGCTATCGTGAAAATGGATGACCTAGGTTTATATTTAATCAATGGCTCACAGGATAATTCAAGATCACTGTTAGGCTGGATTGGAAAATCATTAATCGCCTTTGCACCTCTCTTAATGAAATTATTAGTATTGGTGGGGACGGTTGCAATGTTCTTAGTAGGCGGTGGTTTAATCGAGCATAACCTACCTTTTATTGCTGAATGGAGTGAGCATTTAATGACGTTATTCACTGATTTACCGGCCTTATTAACCACCAGCCTACCCACTATTTTCGCAGGCATAGTAGGTTTAATCGCTGGGGCATTATGCTTTATGGTGGTCACACTGTGCTTAAAGTTGCGTAAACCTGATTAATACTAAACTCTACAGAGTTTTTAACTTAGCGACCTATTTATTAGCCTATCCCTCGCTTAAACCGTTCTTCTCATACGTTTCAATATTGTTTCGGAATCTAAATGCGCTTGGTACTTCTCATACTCCAAGCCTTTAGCGAAGATATATTTAGTCACTAAAACCCGAACCTGTTTTAATAACATTTCTTCATCCCAGTCCTGTTCATAAAATCGATTTACGTGTGCAATATTAATGGCATTAATAAATACTTCCTTAGACGTATCATTGCTAATTAAAATCCTTTTAGTATGTATAAATCGAATATCCTCAGCGATCTGCTCTAACAGTGGAACATCACAGCTTGCACATTGCGTGATGCCTGAAACAATCAATACCAGGAAGTCTCCTTGCCTGTCTATTTCATCCATTTTTTTTAACGCCTCATCTCCAGAATTACATTGTGACAATGTCATAAAGTTAGATAAAGGAGACAGTGTCTGCAGTAAATTAAAGGTAATTTCGGTATTATCATCAACACAAACAAGATGTAATTTATCCATAAATACTCCTTAAACAGCCCCAAATAAGTTCACTATCCAGACCGTAACAAAACTTAATAAAACACCGGTAATACCAATAATTCCCCCCACTTTTGCCATCTCTTTGGTTTTTATATGCCCAGTAGCATGTGCTAATGCATTAGGGGGTGTGCTGATCGGTAATGCCATCCCCAGTGAAGAGGCAAAGGTCACCACTAATAACAGGGTCACTTCTCCCCCCAATGGAGCCAATGAACTCATCGAGACACCAAGTGTTGCCATCATCGGCATCAGTAAATTAGCGGTAGCAGTATTAGACATAAAATTAGCCATCAATAGGCTTAAAAATGCAGCGCCAATCAACACGAAATAGGGCGAAAAAAAATCAAAAGGGATGCTATAGACAATTAATGCCGCTAAACCACTTTTATCCAAGGCGAGACCCAACGCAATACCACCAGACACTAACCATAAAACATCCCAAGATATTTTCTTTAAATCGTCTTTAGTAATAATCCCTGTCATTAAAAAAACCGTCACAGGTATCATCGCCACCGTGTAGGAATTCATGCCATGTAAGGAGCCCATTAACCATAATAGAATGGTGATAATAAATACCGCATACACTAATAATGCTTTAGGTGTTTTCAAAAACTCACCTTGAATATCAAGCTCTATTTTACGCTGTTTCGCTGGGAACATTTTATTAATTAAGTACCAGGAAAAAGCCATTAAGATGATCGTAAATGGCACACCAAATGCCATCCATTCAGCAAAATTAATATTATTAACGCCTTGTAAATACTTCAAGGCAATCGCATTAGGTGGCGTCCCAATAGGAGTGCCAATTCCACCAATATTAGCCGCCAGCGGTATACATAAAGCAAAGGCCACTCTGCCAGGATCTTTAGGATTAAATAAGGCAATAACAGGTGCTAAAATAGACAACATCATAGCGGTCGTTGCTGTATTTGACATAAACATGGAAAATAATCCAGTGATCAGCATTAAACCTAACATCAAAAAACGAGGCTCTTGGCCAAAAGGTTTAAGTAATACACGCGCTAAATTCACATCTAGACGGTATTTTGTCGCAGCAATAGCAAGAAAAAAACCACCAAGAAACAACATAATAATTGGGCTAGCAAAAGTAGCCATAATATCCACATGGCTCATCACAACCCCATACTGTGCAGAGCCTTCCTCTGCGCGAAAAAAAATAACGGCTTTATCTGAAACCAGCAGTAATTCAAAGGCAATAATGGCAACGGAAGTGGAGTAAATAGGAATAGGCTCTAATATCCAGCTCAATGTAGCAAAAATAAAAATAGCGGCGATACGCTTCTGAACAATAGTCATTCCTTCAAAGGGAAACGCTGACAATGGCAAATACAGAATCAATAAAGGTACGCATATAGGCAATATGTATTTTAAATATTTATACAATCTAACCTCCAAAACCCCGATTAAAATAAGATTATCAAGGTATTGAAATTAAGATTAATAGGCTTAGATCAATAAATATTTTATAAACATAACGCATCTGGTAAATTTGTGGAGAAGCTCAAAATGCGTGATTGGAAATTGTTCAGATAAAGGCGATAAAATATCAATGTCCGAGCATCGACTTAGCAATAGGTAATAAAGCCGCACCTTGCTCCGTTAAAACAGGTGTGTGTTTCACGATTAAATAATGTCTTATCAATGCCAATTTCAAGGTGTTTTATTAATCGCTACTATCCCTGTTATTGCATACTTATTAGGCGTCAGCTTATGCCAGGCATTAATGATGGATATTGGTACGACCATTTTTATTACAATTTACGCTTTCTTCTACAACCTAACATAAACCTAACTTAAACCTAACTTAAACCTAACTTACGACCATACAAGAGCATTTATTGTAGGTGACTGTTCAGTTGCTTGTTAAGTCTACTATTATTCCAAAAATGACTCGCTTTATTGATTAAAGCGAGTCATTAATCCCACCTCTATCTAGCGAACATCGCTCATCAATATTAATAATAAGATTAAAAAAACACCTATCAAAGCAGTGTCATTCATTGAAATGATATTTTACATACCTTCTATTATTAACAAAAATTTGAAACTGTTTTTAGCCTTACCAATCTTATAAAACCATAATAAATCAATATACTAGTCAACATCAAATGAGCATGATTAATTGCACTAAGAACACTCATTACTAATACATTGCTAGACACTAAAAAATTCAGGAAATAACATTATGAGCCAACAAATCATTAAAGACTTAAACGTTCGTTACACCACTAAAAAATACGATGAAACAAAACGCATCTCAGCTGAAGATATGCAAATAATCAAAGAAGCACTGCGTCTATCTGCTTCATCTATTAACTCACAACCATGGAAATTCATCGTTGTTGAAAGTGAACAAGGTAAACAACGTTTACATGATACATTTGCTAACAAGCACCAGTTTAACCAACTACATGCGAAAGAAGCTTCTCATACTATTTTATTTGCTTACGACCCTAAATTTACTAAAGACAAATTCCGTAAACGTGTCGATGCAGAAGTAAGCTCAGGACACCTACCAGCTGAAATGTACGATAACTTCATGGGCGCTTACGCTTTTGCAGATTTCAACACTGATGAAAATGGTTTTAACGGTTCATGGACTAAAGCACAGGTTTACCTTGCACTAGGTAACATATTACATACTCTGCCACGCATGGGCATTTCATCAACACCGATGGAAGGTGTAGATGCTGATTTAATCGGTGAATTATTCAAAGAAGAGTTAGACGGACATATCTGTGAAGTTGCATTAGCTATCGGTTACCCGAAAGCAGAAGAGGATTACAACTACGGCTTACCAAAAGCACGTTTAGCAATGGATGATGTGATCACGGTTGTTTAATCAAATAATGCTAGCCAGCATCACCATGTTAGCTAGCTAAACTATTCTAGGGGACACAATGTTGTCCCCTTTTTTATTGGCGTTAAACCTCTACACCCGCTTCATCGCATTCGACAATATCAGTTTCAGTTAGTGCTTGTACTACCCACCCCTGCAACACAGGGCAACTTAGCACATACTCACAATACTGCTCCGCCAGCGGAGATAAACTAATTTGATATGTTTTTAAACGTAATACAACAGGTGCATACATTGCATCAGTAATACTAAAGTCACCAAACAACCAAGCATTAGGGTAAACAGTTTGTTGTGTAGCAAAAATATGATCAATACGCGCAATATCTTGTTTAGCCGCCGCTGACAACTCAAGGTGACGGGTTGCTCTTATATTCATTGGCATTTCGTTTCTTAATGCCATAAATCCAGAATGCATCTCTGCACTTAAACTACGAGCTTGGGCTCTCTTTACAATATTTTTTGGCCATGCAGCACCTAACAAATAAGCATCATTGATGTATTCACAGATCGCTAATGAATCCGATACCTTTAAATCACCATCAATCAGTGCTGGTACTTTATGCACGGTGAAATGCTTTTGTAACTCACTATAAAAATCAGGTGTATCAAGTACCAGCTGAGTTTCATCAAATACTACATTGAATTTGCTCATTAAATACCATGCTCTCAATGACCATGTAGAATAGTTTTTATTACCAATAAATAATTGCATTACAACTCCTAAGTGATTAAGTTATCAACAATATAAAACAGGATGTGGCTAAATACTCGCCAAAGTTTTTCATACCTTACATCAATGATATTGATGTATTGAACACCATAGGATTAATATGGAGATTGATGCACTTCGTACTTTTTTAGCCTTTGTAGATACAGGCAGCTTTACTCGAGCCGCGCAACAAGTCTGTCGGACTCAGTCAGCGGTAAGTATGCAGATGAAGAAGCTAGAATCGGATGTTGCTACCCCATTATTTGTTAAGCAAGGTCGACAGCTTGTGCTCTCTCATGCGGGGATTCAGTTAGCGAGTTATGCAAAGCAATTAATCACACTACATGACGAAGCTCATAAACAATTAAAAACAAGTGTTGATCTGGTCCGTATTCGACTAGGTTGCCCTGATGATTATGCTCAATCTATATTACCTAGAATCACCCAACTCTTACATCAACTTATAGAGCAATTAGATTTACAGATCACCTGCGCATCAACCCTAGAACTAAAGAAGCAGCTAGACCAAGGTTTACTAGATTTAATTATAGCGACTCGCTCTCCTAGTTCTGAAGAAGGGTATTTCCTTCATGCCAGCACCGGAGTATGGGTAAAAAGTGAGTTGTTTAATTACCGCCAAGAAATGACCTTACCATTGGCTATTTTTATGCGTGATTGTAAATTTCATCAAGCAGCAATCGAAGGGTTATTAAAAACTGAACGACAATTTAAAGTAGTTGGATGTTGCTCAAGTTTAAGTGCTATTGAAGGCCTAGTAAAAAACCATTTAGCAATAGGAGCAATGGCAGAAATAAGCAAAGCGGAATCATTAATCATCATTGATGATCCAACGCTACCAGCTTTGCCATCCGTTGATTTAGTGCTGTTGCTTGCAAACCATACCCATAACCCGATTAGCCAAACCATGGTAAAAAAGCTAGCTGAGCAATTTGTTAATGAAGGAAAGCATTGATAAACATGAATAAACTGGTAATTACCAGCTTAGAAAAAATCTTTAACGTTAATAATGTTGCTTTAAAAAGTGAATAATATCCTGTGACTCATACATCCACTGATCGCTTTTGCCCTTTTCAGAAATCAATAAACAAGGCACCTGTACTTTACCGCCGCCCGCCATTAGTTCTTTTCTTAACTTATCATGTACATCTAAATCTTTATAAGTCACATCCACTTTCTGGCTCTGAATGACTTTAATCACTCGCTTGCAGAATGGACAGTGTCCCATGTGATAAAGCGTTAATTTCATCAGAGCTCCTTTTGAATGAATGTATATAAAGAAGAATCACAATACGCAAAGAGAGAATAATAACAATACAAATTAACCTCAACGATTAATCACTCACCTGCCCTTGCTTCATTAAATAATCTTTTAACATAGTCGTGTTACGTGTATTGGCTTTAAAGAAGGCATCAAAAAAGTCACCAAACAAAGGAATTAAACCACCGAAGAAGTCGATTAATATATTAATAACCATTTTCAATTTAATGCGTTTACTAGCGCCGACTCGGTGTGCTTCAAACAAGACATAACTTGATAACAGCACACCAACCGCATCCCCAACAAGCGGCACTAAGCCGATGAGAGCGTCAATACCAACCCTAAATTGTGTAAAAGGAATACGCATACTGCTATCAGTTAGTTTACTAAACCGCTCAAGTCGCTTAATCGCGGCGTCTATTTTTTGCTGAGAGAGCTTTTTATTTGTATGTTTTGAATTAAGCATAATGAACATCCACTTAATGAATAATAACAGCACATAACATCAAGTTATTCATCACTTTAACATTAACTCCTTCACAGTAAAACGAAATAGAAAAGTATGATCAAACTTCACCAATGAAACAATAAGAAAATATATGTTAAGAAATGTGACAAAAGATCTAAAAAATCTATCAAAAAACCTATAAATTAACAATAGTAAACATAAAAACACCTATTAATATTAAAAACAAAGGATTATTACAATGAACAAAATAAAGTTGATGTATAAATGGTTAGTTTTTACAACTTTGTCTACTTTAGTTTTCTCAGTTCATGCAGTGGATTACATGAAAGTGACAAAAAGCGAATATACGATAGATAATTTTAAATTTGAAAGTGGTGAAACTTTGCCAAATTTAAAAATCACATATCGCACCTTTGGAAACCCTGAAGGTGAGCCTGTTCTTCTTTTACATGGCACTCATGGTAATGGCGGCAGCATGCTATCAGATGCACTTGTTGAAAACCTTTACGCCCCTAATAAAGCTCTTGATGCCCGAAAATATTTTTTAATCGCACCAGACTCTATTGGCACAGGAGACAGCACAAAACCTTCAGATGGTTTAAAAGCAAATTTCCCAGTTTATAATTATCATGACATCGTCAAAACACAATATGCTCTATTAAAAAACCACCTAAATATCGATCATTTACGAAGTATTTTTGGGTACTCAATGGGTGGTATGTTAGCTTTTGATTGGGCAATAATGTACCCGGATTACATGGACTCTATTGTACCGACTGCAGCCTTTCCCATAACAATGTCAGGTAAAAACTGGGCTATGCGCAAACTTTTAATTGACTCAATACGTAGAGATCCGCTGTGGGATAACGGAAATTATACTGATGTTCCCCCTTCTTTCCTTACCGCTCGAATTTGGTTTGGTACAGCATTTTATTTAAACAATAAAAAAATGTCAGCACTTTATCCAACTCCAGAATCATTTAACAAAGCACTTGAAGAGAAATATTCAGTTAAAACGGCTCCAGATGCTAACGATGCAATGTATCAATGGGGAGCATCTCGAGATTTCGCGCCTGAAAAAGATTTAAATAAAATTAAAGCATACGTCCTATTAATTAATGAAGATGGGGACCCAAGAAATCCCGCTGATCTAGATACTTTAAGTATTAACATTAATAAGATACCACATGCAAAATCACTCATGATTAAGGCTGATAGTAGTTACTCAGGACATGGTACGGTTTACCACCTCCCATGGTTATACGAAAGTAATCTTGCGAAGTTTCTTTCAGAAGTACCAGAAATATAAATATTTAATAGAGTTATCTAATGGCTCATAAATGAAAGTTTAAGGTTATTCATTTATTAATAACCTTAAACTTAAATAATGGATGCCATTGATTAAAGCCAGTTATAGCTATGAAGTGCATTCGTGAGTACTAGCCAACAGACTTTGCTTTTTAATTAGCATCCCTTTCACTGAGCACTTCTTTTAATGCCAAGGTGCCATTAATAGCCGCTGGGAATCCGCAATACACACTCATTAAAATCATTATTTCTCGAATGTCTACTTGGCTAACACCGATCTTTAAGGCCGCTTTTATGTGAAATTGCAGTTGTGGTGAAGCGGTGCCCATCGCGGTTAACGCTGCAATGGTGGCCATTTCTCGATGCTGGCTATCTAAAGCGGGTCTTGAGAAAATATCGGCAAAACCGTATTCAATCACTAACCTAGCGAGGTCAGGCGAGATATCTTTAAATGTCGCTTCTAAGTTTTCAACTTGGTTCGCATCCAATTGACTAAGGTGTTGCGCACCTAGCACATAACGTGAAGTACCTTGAGGAATAGCATCCGACTGAATAACACCAGTTTCATCTAACTTGCCCTCTTGTTTGCGTTCAGCAACCACCTCTTTTAAGGCTAACATGCCATTAATTGCAGCGGGGAAGCCAGCATAGCTAGACATTTGTAATATCACTTCTTGTATTTCAGCGATATTAGCACCGACATTCAAGGCACCATGAATATGCACTCTTAGTTGTGGTGCCGCATTGCCCATGGCGGTGAGTGCAGCAACAACGCTTAACTCTTTTGACTTAAGTGCTAGTTCGGTTCGATTATAAACATCACCAAACCCATATTCGATAATGTATTTCACTAGGTCTGGTGAACAGCCCATTAGGCTTTCAACGACCTTTTCACCCGCCTCTTTATCAATTATTTTTAAGTTTTTTAATCCTGTTTCATACCGTTCATTTAACGTTGTCATAGTAACCTCTGTTCATTAATGGGAAGAACATCAGCTTAATCCTTAGAGTAAACTCTAAGTCAACCACTTAAACTTTCGTAATAAAGGATTTTTTCTTTAATCTTCTTGAGGTGTAATGCCTCTAACGCAATTCTCTCTTCTAGGATAACAACATGCTCTTGTAACAACTCCTTACGTTGATCGGCTGTTGATTCCCCCTGCTCACGTAAATCGGCATATAACTTAATATTATCCAGCGGCATGCCCATCTCTTTTAACCGTTTAACAAACTCAATCCACTCGATATCTTTAGTCGTAAAGAAGCGATGCCCACCGGCATTGCGCGCGATGTGTTTTAACACCCCAATCTTTTCATAATAGCGAATGGTATGGGAAGAGAGGTTTGTTAAGGTTGAGAAGCGTTGAATGTTGATAAAAACCTCCAGTGATTAACTTGTTAACTGAACTTAGTAATACTTAGACATTCCTGACGCTTTAACTTTGACACCAGATTCATCTTCTCCAGAAAGAATAATATCCTTACATAACCCACTAAATTGGCTTGGCGCTTTATTAAGTTTTAAACCAATGTACGTCCCCCTAAAACTTAATTTTGTAACGTTTATTCTCTGTCCTTGAGACACTAACTTGGCATCGCCACTTCCTAAAAGAAACCAACCAAAAGATGAAGCCAGTTCATTTAAAACGTACAACCCAAAGCCTGAATTATCATATATATTCTCATTTTCAGGGATTTTTCTGGTACTAGATACTCCTGGTTTAATCGACATTCGTAATGCTTGTGACTGCGATTCAATTGCATATGAGCGCTGAAGAGATTTTGCAATACCGATACCGTTATCAACGACTGCCACTTCTACTCGACCATTGGCCCAGCGTTGCCCACAAATATGACATTCATTTGAACCTGAATGTTCAAATACATTACGAACAATTTCACGTAATGCATAATGATATAACCTATTTTCTTCAGTGTATTCGTTGGTGCCAGACAATAGGTTTGCCAATCTTCGTGTTTTTGACATTATATCGTCATACCAATCTTGTAGACTATGGTCTTTAAAGTCGATAATCGGCTTTTGAATTAAGGTAATTGGTAAATAGGTAATTGAGCCTTTTGCTTCTCCAACTGTTTTACCTTCTTCGAACCCAATAAAATCAAAAAAACCTAGATGCCCTAGATAACCATGAGCTTTTTTATTACTATCATGACCTTTTATATCTGTAACTAAGCCATTTTCCCGCCTATATTCAATCCATTTTCGAATCTTCGAGCCCGCAATTAACATTCCCGATGGATACGAGAATTCTAGTGTGGAACAATCAACGCAGACACTTACTGCATTCAGGTTTTTTTCAAGATCTTTAAAAAAAAACTCTAGGGTATCTCGACCAAATTGCTTTGGAAACTGTATTGTAATCATTTATCACTTCTTATGACGGCGCCACATTTTTAGTTAACGCCCATATTAACGGGCTAAACTTGAGCGAAGCGAATAGCCCGCTGTTTTTAGTGCTGTTGAATTGACTTATTATATGCAGTTAATGTTCAACTGGGGAAATAACCACCTCTTGAACTTTCCCAACTAACGAGTAACAGTTTGTTAATTTGACTTCGGGACAATTAGTTTTAGTCACGCTTGTTATGACTGTTTGAAAATCGACCTCTCCAGACATGAAATACTTAAGGTAATTACTAAGTGTTGAATCATGAAATGAAGTCGATTGAAGATTAACAAGCAAAAGGCTTTGGGTATATTTTGCATATGTTTGTACCAATTCAATAATTAGCTCTAACAACACCATACTTTTTTCACCAGAGGATAGGCTTGCTAAGTTAAGTGCAAAATCACATCCTTTTAATATTACATTAAGATAATATCCTGCTTTAAATTCGCCATCATCTTCTGAAGGCTCTTGAAAATCAATATATGCTTTACTAACTTGAGAGTACTTAGATCTTCCTACGTTATTTAACAACCCTGCTAATTTAATTTTATCAATTTTCAAGTAATTCGTTAAAGCGTCTTGATCATCCAATTCGCTAGAATAAAGGTTTATCCTAAATTCTAAATCAAACCTGTAAATAGCCATTGGTATCGGATTGAAATTAACAATATTGTCATTTAGGGTGGAACTAATTACGCCTCTATTAGAGTTAACTGAAAAGATATTTGTATCAGGGTTACAAAATTCGAGTTCATAATTAAAAGATTGATTATTGTCTACTCTTGATTTTAATGCTTCATAACTTGTAAGAGAGTTGATGAAATTTAATATTGTTGACTTTCCTGACGTATTTTCTCCCCCATAAACGAAGGTGACCTTACCAAAATATATTGTCTGTTCATTTTTAAATACTTTACTTTGGTTAATTATCAAAGAGCTCAACCAAAATGATTTCCTTTGAATCCGTCCCTGGTGCGTTTTTATTTTTTCTTCATGAAGAAATTTCCATGACTTCAATTGCTCAGCAGAAAATCCATCTCCATCATTTGTATCAATTAATCTTGCATGATTTTTACATGCCCATAGCCCATTATCCAGTGTTCTTAGTTCATCATCACTAAGTCCTCCCTGCCCTCTAGGTCCATCAAGTGATGCACTATATATATGTGCGGCCTCACCGATTGAAGATGTGGTATGAGCTTCTTCTCCAGCCCCAATAGTTATGATATTACAACTAGGGTGACTGCATTGATAACCAGCTCTTCCAGCTAAGATTTTTTTAGTCTTTTCCAGAAAATTCTTTCTTTTGCTCAAAGTGAACCTCTACAGTAAATAAAAAAACATATAACAGCGGAAGTGCGGAATAGTTTAATTTGTTAAAATATACGCTGTCGGAACATAAAAACAATGATTTAAATCTGATAATCAAAAAATAATCATTTAAAGAGAAGCATTCCGTATTAATAAGCAAAATACGGAATGGGATAAAGGGGGTAATTGAAATGACTATTTCAATTAATTGCTAATTCTCCTTGGGCTTTGTAAAGCCTTAGGGAGTTAGCGATACAGACATTATTATTCAGTCGGCTTTTGAATGGGTAACTTTATTGAGATCAAGCTGGTAATAACTAAAAACGCAAAGGCTATCCATAAACACGCGGCAAAGCCATAGGCTTGGTAAACCCAGCCCGATAATACGGTGCCGACTAAACGTCCCATGGCATTGGCCATGTAATAGAAGCCCACATCTAATGACACACCATCTTGTTTCGCATAACTTATAATTAAGTAAGAATGTAAAGAGGAGTTAATGGCGAAGATAGCACCAAAAATCAATAACCCAACAATAATCAAGGTTTGTACATGCCACTCTAGGTGTATTCCCACCGCTAATACACCCGTTATCATCGCTAATAATGCACACCATAACATGGCGTTTTTACCGTCCGGTGCTGCGCCCTCTTTTGTGAAGTATGCGGTAATTTTAGGGGCAAAACCTTGCACTATGCCGTAAGCAACTACCCACGCTGCGAGGAAAGCGCCAACAATAGAATGCGACCAGCCAAAAATACTGGCTAAGTAGATAGGCAGAGCAACCACAAACCACACATCACGGGACGCAAACAGAAATAAGCGTGCCGCTGATAGAATGTTCACAGGGCCAGATTTGGAGAACATCTGACTAAATTTAGGTTTGGTTTTAGCTTTTCCTAAATCCCCTTCCAGGAACATCAAGCTCATCACAAAAACCGCCGCCAACACACCCGCCATAATCAACAAAGCCACTTGGAAACCTACCAGCGTTAATAGCAAACCACCGATGAAAAAACCTGCCCCTTTTAAGGCATTTTTAGACCCGGTTAATACTGCCACCCAGTGGTAAAGCTTCCCCTGTTGATTATTAGGAATTAGGGTTTTAATGGAGCTTTTGGCACTCATTTTATTGAGGTCTTTTGCTATTCCCGACAAGGCTTGTGCCATCATCACCCAAGGTATGGTTAACCATTGGTTAGGAACGGTCAGCAATAACAAGGCGACCACTTGCATAGCCAAGCCAATATTCATGGTGCGATTTAACCCAACGCGTGCCCCTAACCAGCCACCTACTAGGTTGGTGATCACCCCAAATACTTCATAAAACAAAAACAATAAAGCGATATCTAACGGGCTGTACCCTAGTTCATAAAAGTACAGCACCACTAACATACGTAATGCACCGTCAGTGACTGTAAAGTTCCAGTAATTAAAGGTAACAAGTAGGTATTGTCGTAGCGATTTATCCAGTGTTGAGAACCACTTCATTGCTTTTATTCCTAAGGGCGATTAAATTAATGAGACTTTTTTAATAAGCTCAGCAGTACGTGTTGCGTAGCCCATTTCGTTATCGTACCAAGCGTAGATTTTTAACATACGTTTACCGATTAACATGGTTGATAAACCATCAACAATCGTTGAACGTTGGTCACCACGGTAATCAATTGAGACTAATGGGCGGTCTTCGTAACCAAGAATCCCAGCAAGTTCACCTTCTGATGCTTCTTTTAATAGTTGGTTAACTTCTTCAACACTGGTATCTCTTGCTACTTCAAAAACAATGTCTGTTAATGATGCATTCGCTAACGGCACACGTACCGCATGCCCGTTAATTTTGTCTTTTAAGTCAGGGAAAATTTCAATAATGGCTTTTGCTGACCCGGTTGTAGTAGGGATCAAACTCATACCACAAGCACGCGCACGGCGTAGGTCTTTATGCGGTGCATCAAGAATAGTTTGTGTATTAGTTAAGTCATGAATCGTTGTGAATGCGGCATTAGTGATACCCAGTTTTTCATAAATGACTTTAACAACCGGTGCAATACAGTTAGTGGTACAAGATGCTGCCGTAATGATTTTATGAAACGCTGGTTTAAAGGTTTCTTCATTTACGCCCACCACAATATTAGCGACATCAGGGTGTTTAACCGGAGCTGAAACCACCACTAATTTAACGCCTTGCGCAGTGTATTTATCCAATAATGCTTTGTCTTTATTAACGCCCGTTGACTCAATAACCACATCACAACCAGACCAATCTACGGCATCGATTTCACCTTGTTGTGTCACTTTAATTGATTGCCCTGCTACTTCCATGGTGTTGTCTGTGCAAGTCACGGCGTGATTCCAACGACCTTGTATTGAGTCAAACTCTAATAAATGCGCTAAGGTTTTTGCATCACCAGCCACATCATTAACTTGTACAAATTCAACTTCAGGCCAATCAAATGCTGCGCGCATTGCTAAACGGCCGATACGTCCAAATCCATTAATACCTACTTTAATTGTCATGGTCACTCTCTCTATTTAATTTACATTTAATCTGATTTATTTTTCTGTCATTTTGCTTTGTTGATAATTTTCAATATCATCAAGGTATTCTGCTTTTAAACATTTTGAAGTCGTTAATCCTGCAATCACTTGGCGCATCCAACCTGGTAAAGCAGGATTGACTTGGTAATAGATCCACTGCCCTTCACGTTGATCCAAGAGCACGCCCGATTGACGCAGAATAGCCAGGTGACGCGATATTTTTGGCTGACTTTGATTCAGTGCCAAACACAGTTCACCAACACTAATCCTTTCCTCTCTTGCGATTAAGATAAGGCAGCGTAATCGTGTTTCATCGGATAACATTTTAAAAAACTGGTGCGGTTGCATATAAAATTCCATATATTCACATATGCGCATATTATAGTAAGTGAAAATAAGAATGCAATATGGCATAAAAGAATGCTCTGGCTTTTTCTATAGCTAATACAAACAGAATAAACCGAAAAATTGACAGTTTTGTGAACCATTTAAACCACTATTTGGCAATGTATTAAAAACCGAATAGTTAACTTGGTTCATAGTCTGATGGAGAATTAACTAAAAAATGTTAATTATTAAATAGTTGTTCTATTTGCGAAAATTAAACGGAGGAGTCAGTTATTTTAACAAGTAAAATAGCTCAATGACTGAGTGGGATTGGCATTAGTCGAAATAGAATTAAATGACTATTTACTACGGTAAGCTAGGCTGTTGTTTAATATAGTAAATTGATGAGGAGTGAAACATAGAGTACGTTTGGGTTCGGTCAGTTTCTGACTTGATTGACCCGATGTTTGCTCTAACCATAGTATTTCACTGGTCACCTTTATCTGTACAGCATGGCCCTGCTGCCAATCGCAAAATAAGAGACTTGCCGTGGGATTCTCCATTAAGTTACCTAAGGTGTTAAAGAAGCCATTACCTAAGTAGTCTTCTATTAATAATTGCCCGTTGTCGTTAATTCTAACAAAACCAGCTTCCCCGCCACGGTGCGAGATATCAGCGCCACGGCTTCTCTTATCTTCTCCATCATCAAAGTAGCTGGCAATAAAAAAACTATCTGCTTGGCATATCAAGGTTCGCAGATCATTGGTCATTATTATCGAAGATAACTGCGACGTCGGATCATAATCTGCGTTACTAACTAATGTTTTAGGTTGAATATATTTAGGGCAATTGCCATAACTCTGTAATACAGACACTTTAATGTTCTTTTGGTTAATCTCAGTAATGATCGCATTAACACGATTACGCCGCTTTGTATTAAATTCAATAGCGAGTAAACCAATACGATCTCCCACGTTAATTTGATTGTGCCTGAAATCACTCATTGGATTTTGTGTATTGATCCATAACTCAGTCTCTGTGGGTGAGGAAATAAAGCCCTCTTCACCAAACAGAATACTGCCTTGAATGATTGAAGTGGCATCACGATAAGCCATGAAAATCATAGTCTGAGAATGAAAAAATTCACGGTGTTGTAAAGGCATAAACTGACGAATGAATTTAGGGCCGATTTCAGCCATTCGTTGTTCAGTACCCGCTCGCTTCTGTATTAAGCGCTCACCTTGGTGCCAACTACTTTCCATCGTTTTCTCTTTATTGACTAATCAATTCAAGTCTAACGCCACCGGGAATTGAACACATCATGTGTTCAAAAGGAGAATCACCTAATGCTTCTGGTGCAAACTCAATGTCAACGTCATCCAGTTTAAGTAGGTTCTGATAGAGAGTCTGTAGTTGTTCGATGCTATTCACTTTCAATGCAAAATGGTGCAAACCAACATTTTTTGTGCGATCAAATTCAGTTAAGTTATCAGCATCTTTGATCTGCCATAACGTTAACATCACTGTACCATCAGAAACAAAAATGGCTGGATAAGCAGGCTTTTCGCCTACGACTTTAAAGTTTAATTGTTCAATAAAAAAAGCGGCAGTTTTTTTGATGTCTGGAATAGTAAGGCCTAAATGGTGAATACCTGAAGTACCGATTGTTGTTTTACCGCTTTCAATTGATTTTTCTGAAGATGTAGCGCACATAGCAAATACCTTTATTAATTTATCGTTGTATAAAATGTTTGTTACCCAAATGGCTATATTAATGCTCAATAACATGAAAGCAAAAACAAGAGTGAACAAGTCTGTTCACCACTATAGGTGAACAGAACTGTTTACGTCAAGTTTAAATTGGTTATAATTTAGCTATTATGAACACTTATTTAACATATTTGCTAAAAGGACAAGCAATAACATGCAACCAAGAAAACAACACCTAATTGATACTGCATTGATTTTATTCAATAAATTTGGATATCATGCGACAGGTATTGATTTGGTTTTAGCGGAGTCCGGTGTCTCTAAGGCAACACTGTATAAGCATTTCCGTAGTAAGGAAGAGCTGATATTGGCGGCATTACAACTTCGTCATGAGCAAGTTGTCAGTAAATTAAAAAGTAAAATTGAAAGTAATAAACAAGATCCCCAAAATACTGACTCAGTGGAAGATGTATTGGTTATTTTTGATAATTTAAATGAATGGTTTAATAGTGATACGTTCTTTGGTTGTAACTTTATTAATGTCAGCGCTGAATATGCTGATCCTAATCACCCTATCAATATTTTTGCGGCAAAACACAAGCAAACCCTAGTCGATATTATTGCTACGCAATTACCCCCTCAAGCGGATCCGAAAGTCACTCAGCAAAAAGCAGATCAAATCGGTTTATTGGTTGAAGGTGCGATTGTAATGGCTCACACTCGCGGCATGAAACAATCAGCACTGATTGCAAAAGAGATGGCAAAAACAATACTAAAGGCTTAATGAGTAGTTGATGCGCTGAGTTATTTAAATATTTTTTTAAGCAGTGATAACTTATGTTTATAAGGCGGATACAGTAATGGTAAATCTAACCAAGTCGCTGCAGTGAGTACACTCTTTTGGTGTGAAAAGCAGTCGAAACCGTGTTTACCATGATAACTCCCAATACCGCTTAATCCTACGCCACCAAAAGGTAAGTTTGGATTAGCAAGGTGTTGAATGCATTGATTAATGGCAAGACCACCCGCTTGTATTTTTGAGGTCAGTAGCGACTGTGTCTGTTTATTTTCAGTAAAAATGTATGCCGATAGAGGGTGTGCTGGTAAACGTTCAATAACCTCCAACACCTCTTCAAACTTAGTAAAACTGATGACAGGTAAAACCGGCCCAAACACTTCTTCTTGCATGATCGCGTCATCTAAGGACACATTATCCATTACTGTGGGTGTAATATAACGTTGGGTAATATCAATATCCCCGCCTACAATGACTTTTTTTGCATCGATTAAACGACTAATACGTTGCGTGTGACTTTGACTCACAATACGCCCTAGGTCACCACTAGTACTGGCATCTTCCCCATATAAATCAATGATGCGTTTCACTAATGTTTGTAAGAACTTATCTTTTATTTTTTCATCAATGAGCAGGTAATCAGGGGCAACACACGTTTGACCTGTGTTTAACATTTTGCCATACACAATGCGTTTTACAGCCACATCAATATTTGTGTCTGCACAGACAATACATGGGCTTTTTCCACCTAGTTCCAAGGTTACCGGCGTTAATTGTTTTGCCGCTGCTTGCATCACAATTTGCCCGACCTGAGTGCTGCCGGTGAAGAAAATATGATCAAACTTTTGTGTTAATAATGCAGTGACTTGCTCAACCTCACCTTCCACACACTGCACATATTCAGGCGGAAAAGTCGCATTGATCATCGAGGTTAATACTTGACTGACAGTCGGTGTTAATTCAGATGTTTTGACAATACAAGTGTTTCCCGCTGCGAGTGCGGCAATCAGCGGAGATAAACACAATGAAACAGGGTAATTAAAAGGTGCAATGATTAAACAAACGCCTAATGGCGAAGCATGAATGTGACTTTTAGCAGGTTGTAAATAATAAGGTGTCGTTACTTTTTGGGGTTTCATCCACTTTTTTAAGTGTTTGATGGTATCCGATAACTCATTGAGCACGAAACCAACTTCAGTCAAGTAAGCTTCAAATTCCGGTTTATTTAAATCAGTATTAAGCGCTTCAATTAACGCATCTTGATTGTCGGTAATGGCCTGTTTTAATAACTTAAGTTGTTGCACACGATAGGTGAGTGAAAAGGGAACATGCTCGGTAAAATAAGTACGTTGCAACTGCACCTTTTACTTATAATTTGCATTTAACATAGCAGTATCTACGGTCATAAATTCCTATCACGTCATTAACGATAGATGAGCTAATCAATAATTCGGCGCGTTAACGCCGATCAAAGTGATTAATCGAGGATTTGAGAGACTGTCGTAAGACTGACTAATTCAGCAAAACCGTCTTCATCGTTCAACGCAATATGGCCAACAGCAGAAGTTGAAAACGCAGGTACGCCTGCCGAAGGTGCTAATTCACCAACGATATAGCCCACCAAAGGAAGATGTGAAACCAGTAAGACAGATTGCACTCCAGCAGCTTGTAGAGCGAGTATTTCATCAACAGACTTTCTAGCGCTACCTGCAGGGGTTAAACACGGTAAAACTTGAATGTTACTAATGCCTTCGAAAAAAGGACTGACTGATTGCCAAGTTTGCTGTGCTCTGACATAGGGGCTAACTAATACCGCATCGAATTTAACATCTTGTTTCACAAGGTGCTTAGCCATCAGTTCTGATTGTTCGCGTCCTTCATCCGTTAGGTTACGCTCTGAATCTGAATTAGCCATCATTTCTGCTTGGCCATGGCGCATTATATATATTTGCATAAATTCATTTCTCCGAAATAAATAAGCATGGCGAATCTTATGAGCCGATACTTATGAAAGTAGTTAGCACCGGTATTTACCGTGCAACTGATGTTATTGATCATCAATAAATACATGCCTACTAACGCTCGATATAGGTTAATACGTTATTGTTATGCAATATGATCAATGCCTTAATATATTGCTGTTCCTTAGCAATAGCCGATTAAGACGGCTTAAAAGCATACTTCAATATAGCCTAAAGAAAAGCGTAAAACTTTTATTTCAGTAAAGGTTTTTAACTAATACTATAATTTCACTTTTATTTTACAAATAGTTGCAACCCCCTTAACATGAATTTAAAACATTTTGAAGATTGAAGTTGTGGATGATTGGCAGTATATTTTCCGCACCATCAATTTAAATGCAGATACCCGCAATGGCAAAACAACAGTTAAATCAATTACGTGACTATTTAAATAAAATGATTTTGGGTCAAAGTGAGCTGGTTGACAGCTTATTGATCGCACTACTAGCAGATGGACATATCTTAGTTGAAAGCCCGCCAGGTTTAGCAAAAACCCGAGCAATCAACGCATTATCAGACGGAATTGAAGGCGATTTTCACAGAATCCAATTTACCCCAGACCTCCTTCCTTCGGATGTCACAGGGACCGATATTTTTCGCCAAGAAACAGGTCAATTTATTTTCGAGAAAGGGCCTATTTTCCATAACTTAATCTTGGCCGATGAAATAAACCGTGCGCCAGCGAAAGTTCAATCCGCGCTATTAGAAGCGATGGCTGAGCGTCAAGTGACTGTCGGTAAAACCACTTATCCTCTCCCGCCGCTGTTCTTGGTCATGGCCACACAAAACCCATTGGAGCAAGAAGGGACTTACCCATTACCAGAAGCACAATTAGACCGTTTCATTATGCACCTTCAGTTAGATTATCCAGATGCTGATACAGAACGCCTGATCCTGCAGTTAAATCAAAAAGAGATCCTCAAAGAGAAAATTGCGGCGGTTACACCGTTACTCAATGAGCAGATCTTCGCGATGCGTGAAGAGGTAATGAAAGTCAGTATTGCCCCGCATTTAGAGCAATATTTGATTGATTTAATCATGGCAACACGTCAACCAGCGCGTTTTGGTGAAAAGCTCGGAGAGTGGATCAGCTATGGAGCCAGCCCCCGCGCTACCTTAGCTTTAATGCGCACCGCAAAAGCACGCGCTTGGTTAAATGACCGAGACTACGTCATGCCTGAAGATATTATTAGTAACTTATACCCTGTTTTACGCCATCGAGTTATTTTAAGTTATGAAGCGGAAGCACAAGGGTTGAGTGCTAATCAGGTTATTCAAGAAATTATTAATCAAGTGGCGATCGCAGGCTAATGAGTACACATATTCCCGCTATTTTTGCTAATACGCCTTATACTACTGGCGTTGATGTTCAATTAAACGAACTGCTTAGTTATAAACAGCACGGAAAGCTATCTTTAAGTAGCAAGCAATTACCGGCAACACGTCAGTTGTCTGGTAATTACTTAGCCAACATTAAAGGCCGCGGCATGGAGTTTGCCGAAGTTCGACATTATCAACCCGGTGACGATGTCCGATCCATTGATTGGGCGGTCACCGCCAGAACGGGAAGAGCGCATACTAAGCTATTCCAAGAAGAGAAAGAGCGGCCAGTCTTTTTATTGGTAGACCTTTCCGACAGCATGATATTTGGTAGTCAATTTGCCTTTAAGTCGGTACAGGCATGCCATTTAGCATCGCTATTAAGTTGGCAAGCCAAACAACGTAATGACCGCTTGGGGGGAATTGTTTTTAATCAGCAAAACGTCGCAGAATTAAAACCAACATCCCGTAATAAAGGCTTGATGGCGTTTCTGCATCAAAGCCAGATATTATGTCAAAAAACAGCCTTTAAAATACCGCAGCAACAATCGCTCTTCTTACAATTAAAACGTCTTTCTCATTTAGTACAAACCGGTAGCCAAGTACATTTAATCAGCGATTTTTCACAGTTAGATGAAGCCTGTTATAAACTCATTAATCTGTTAAGACGGCATAACCAAGTGACTATTTGGCAAATTAGCGATCCATTAGAATCACACTTACCAAAGAAAATGTTACAGGCTAATTTAAAAATTAACTCGTTAAAAGGAAGTGGATTTTTGCGCAATAAGCGACAACAAAAGTCTTATAACACTGCGGCAACAGAACGCCAGCAACAGATGCAAAGTCACTTTTTAAAATACGGTATTGCACATTATCATATTAGTGCTGCTAGCCCATTATTGGAGCAATTCAATGCCAACATCCAATAACCCCTTTGAACAAATAATATTACCAACACAAGCTCCATCAGCATGGCCACCAGCGCCGATTTATTGGGTCATTTTAGGCGCTATGCTTATGTTACTGGCACTGTTTGTTTGGCTGTTTAAGCAACACCAGAAAAAACAGAAAAAAACCAAGCAAGCCCTAGTAGCACTCAAACAGTTGAGGCAACAAGCAACCCCTCGCTTTGCTGAGTTGAATAAATTACTGAAAGGCTTAGCACTGCAGTATTACCCAAGGCATCAAGTTGCTTCATTAACAGGAGAAGCTTGGTTTAACTTTATCCAAGCTCACCACACTGGTAGCACCCCGCTATTTGGTGAGCAAACGCAATTTTGTCAGCGTTTATATCAACAGCCTTCGATGTGCGATGAACAGGATTTCAAATCAGTCTCACATTGGATAAAAGGATTTCCCGCACAGGTGAAAAGGCTGAAAAAATCAACTTCCGTTGATCAATCATTAACAGGCCAACATCATGTTTGAATTTAGTTACTGGTGGGTATTCCTTTTATTACCTTTACCATTATTAGCAAGACGTTTATTACCCCCTAAAAAACAAGCTTATACACAATTATGGATCCCATTAGCTGAAGGCTTAACAGAGCAAAAAGATAAAAAGGCTAACCCTTTAATGGGGTATTTTGTCCCTTGGTTGCTATGGACATTGTTATTAGCTGCTATTGCAAAACCTGTCTGGTTTGGGGAGCCTATTCGTATTCAGCAACAAAGCCGAGATATGATCCTCTCTTTGGATTTATCGGGCAGTATGCAAGAAGAGGATATGCCATTAAATGGACGTACTGTAGATCGGCTTACCTTAGTAAAATCGATTGTAAAAGACTTTGTTAAACAGCGAAGTGGCGACCGTTTAGGCCTTATTTTATTTGCTGACCACGCCTACTTACAAACCCCTTTAACCTTTGATGTTGATACGGTATCGACCATGGTTGATGAAACAGAGATCGGCTTAGTGGGGAAACAAACGGCCATTGGAGAGTCTATTGGTATGGCCATTAAACGCTTTGTTGAAAATCAAAATGAACAGCGTGTGTTGATTCTATTAACCGATGGCGCAAACACGGCTGGTAGTATCAAGCCCATTGCAGCAGCGAAACAAGCCGCTAAAAACAATATTAAAATCTACACGATTGGTATTGGTGCAGACTCCATGATCAAACCTGGTTTCTTTGGTAATCAACGTGTTAACCCATCTGCAGACCTTGATGAAGAGACGCTAAAGCAAGTAGCTTCATTAACCGATGGGCAATATTTCCGCGCACGTAGTCAAGAGGATTTACAAAAAATCTACGACACCATCAATCAATTACAACCTGTTGATGGGGAGTATTTGGAGTTCCGTCCTGAAAAGAACCTATTTTACTGGCCTTTATCAATCGCCGTATTGATTCTTTTAGTCGTGATATTGTCATTAAAAATAAGAGGTGAAGATGAACTTTAACGACACCCTAGACAGTAGCTTCGGCGCGTTAGAATTCCTACGCCCCTACTGGTTAATTGGCCTGGTTATTATTTTTGCATTAAGTTTATGGCGCTATAAACAGGGTAAAAATCAATCCAGTGATGTGATTGCAAATCATTTAAGTGAACACTTAGTGACACAACCTGAAAGTAAAAAAAGCAATCGAGTGGCATTAAGTATCCTAGCGATTATTGCTTGTATTGCTTTATCGGGTCCGAGTATTCGCTCTGTAAAACTACCGGTTTATGAGATACAACAAGCGCAAGTGATTGCCTTTGATCTCTCTTATTCAATGTACGCAACAGATGTTAAACCTAACCGTTTAAATCAAGCTAAATACAAAGCCATTGACCTTTTAAAGCAATGGAGTGAAGGCGATAAAGGTTTGATTGCTTACGCTGGTGACGCATTTACCATTACACCTTTAACCAAAGACAGCAACGCGATTATTAACCATATCCCTAACCTATCACCTGATTTAATGCCAGCTCGTGGGTCTCGCCCTGATTTAGCCTTAGCAAAAGCGATCACCTTGCTCAAAAATGCTGGTTATCAACAGGGACATATTGTGTTTATCAGTGATGGAGTTGATCAAGAGAGTGCCGATAAGATGCAGGAGATGCTCGAAGGGACTGACTTTATGGTATCTGTTCTCGCGGTTGGCACGCCTGAAGGAGCCCCGATTAAACTCAGTGATGGTAGCTTATTAAAAGACAACAGTGAAAAAATCATTATCCCTAAATTAGCAACAGAAACGCTGTACCCTGTGGTACAAAGTACTCATGGACTTTATACAAGATTCGATCATACAGGTAACGATGTATTACGTTTAGCGGCACATTACAACAGTGAGCAACTGAATAAACAGCAAGATGAACAAGCAAATAACAGTAATAGCGAACAATTAATTGATGATGGTTATTGGTTAGGCTCCCTATTAATTCCGCTATTTTTATTATTGTTTAGAAAAGGTGTTTTCTATATTGCGCTATTGAGCGTTATCTTAAGCTTGCCTTTTGCAAATACTAAAGTACAAGCTTCAGTGTGGGAAAATAGCCAACAAAATGCTTATCAAGCTTTTCAAAATGGCGATTATAAAGCAGCTGGCGAGCAGTTCGAAGATCCGAGTTGGAAAGCGTCAGCCCTGTTTAAAGATAAACAATACCAACAAGCTGAAGCGCTTTATGAAAGTCAGAAAGAGCAATCACCTAAGGATACCAACAATCTTTATAATTTAGGGAATGCGCAGGCGATGCAACAAAAATACCAACAAGCACTGGCGAGCTATAATGCTGCTTTAGCGATAAAGCCAGATTTTGCTGAAGCGCTGGCCAATAAAAAAGCCGTGGAAGAACTATTAAAACAACAAGAACAACAACAGAAGCAGCAAGACCAACAATCTTCTGATGACCAGCAACAAAGCCAACAGCAGAGTCAGCAAGACCAACAATCTTCTGATAACCAGCAACAAAACCAACAGCAGAGTCAGCAAGACCAACAATCTTCTGATGACCAGCAACAAAATCAACAGCAGAGTCAGCAAGATCAACCATCTTCTGACCAGCAACAAAACCAACAGCAGAGTCAGCAAGATCAGCAATCTTCTGACCAGCAACAAAATCAACAGCAGACTCAGCAAGATCAACCATCTTCTGACCAGCAACAACAGCAGAGTCAGCAAGATCAGCAATCTTCTGAACAGCAAAGTCAGCAGCAGAGCCAGCAAGATCAGCAATCTTCTGAACAGCAAAGTCAGCAACAGAGTGCAGCTGAACAACAAGAGCAACAGCAGCGAGAATCAGAACAGCAACAGGCACAACAAGCTGCTGCCGATAGTCAGGATGAACAAGATAATACGGAGCAACAAGCCGCAGCGACTAACGCAACTCAAGACCCTGATGTCAATCAAGAGTATGAAGACTTGCCTTTGTGGTTAAAAAACGTCCCCGATGACCCAGCTTTGTTACTAAGAAATAAAATGCAGCTTGAATACCGCAAGCGCGCTGCTAACAAACCTGTGCTAAATAACAACAATAATAACGGAGAGATCTGGTAATGCCGTTTATACAAAAACTAATCAATGTCAGCCTATTACTCATCGCTTTTTGCATGCCAGCTATGGCAGCGACACAAGCAACGGCCTCTATTAGTAGCAATACTATTTATTTGGGTGATACCTTCTATTTAACCGTCCAAGTTGATGATACGGGCTCTGAATATCAGTTAGACACCAGTCAATTAAGTGAGGATTTTAATGTCGGCTCACCTTCCCGAAGCCAACAAACGTCCTACATTAATGGTGACTTTACTCAACAGACGACCTGGACGGTCAGTTTACAAGCTAAATCAGTGGGTCAATTTACTATTCCTGCACTTCAATTAGATGACCTAAAGACCCAAGCCATTAATATTGAGGTCAAGCAACCTGGTAAACAGCAACAATCAACGGCTAGCGATACTATCTTTATTGAAAACAGCCTTAATAAAGATAGCGTGTATATAGACCAACCCGTGATTGTAGACACTAAAATATTTGTTTCTGAAAATGTGGCGAATGGTGATATTCAGCCACCAACATTAGATGACGCCAGTATTGAACAAGTACAACTTGACCAACAACAGAATCAAGTTATTCGTAATGGTTTACGCTACCGTGTATTCCATTACCAATATACAGTCACTCCTTCGGTTGCAGGTGATGTGTCGATAACGTCTCCTTTATTAACGGGTTCAGTACGTCAAGTAACCCGTGTTAATGGTTGGCAAGACAGAGTAAAAAACACGCCTATTAATATCCGAGGCAATAATCTACCGTTAACCGTTAAAGCAATGCCAGCTGATTTTCAAGGTGATTGGTTAATTAGCGAAGACGTGAGATTAATTGAAAATAATGACCTGCAGGCTGACACACATTTTGTCGGAGAGCCAATTACACGTAGTATCAGCTTACAAGTTGCTTCAGTGGCATTGGATAAAATGCCGGAAATTAACCTTAATTACGATAAAGCATTACGTGTTTACCCTGATCAAGATGATTTAAAACAAGGGACTATTGATGGCACTATTTATAGCCAGCGAACGGTTACTCATGCCATTATTGCCAATAAAGCAGGACAGCTTGTTTTACCTGAAATCAAAATTGCTTGGTGGAACAGTAAAACAGAAAAGCAGGAGTTCACTACACTTCCCGCGCAAACTTTAACGATTAAGCCGGCACCACAGGGCGTAAATCAAACAAGTAGTAATAACACCACACAGCCAACTCAAAGTGTAACAGCGTTACCAGCTGAGGCAGCGGCCCCTACTTTAAACAATCAAAGCAATCAACAACAAGAAACCCAGTTATTGTATTGGCAGATAAGCACCTTGGTTTTATTACTCCTATTAATCGCATTTAGCTTTTACCATGTAAGGTGCACTCGAAATCTAAAACTTGCTCCTACTACCACACCTAAAAAAAGCAAACAGAGCTCGCCTTATAAAGCCCTAGTAGCGGCTTTAAAAGACGCTAAACCAAACCAAGTTTATTTAGCGCTTTTACAGTATGGGCAAGTACAGCAACCTACTATGAGCAAATTACAACAGCTTTGTGAGGTCAATGACTTAGAAAGTGATGTCAAACAGGCATTATTAATTAATTTACAGCAACTTGAGCAAGCATGTGCCGGCAAAACGCACCAATGGGATGCGCAACAGCTATTAAAATTAATAAAAATGCACCATCAAGTTACAACCACTAGTGATCCAAATCAAATAACCAATATCAATCCGTAATTTTCCACCTATTTATGAGCAAATTATGGCCTTAAAAATTTGCTCATAAATGGTGCATAAAACCCAAATCCAGTCATAAAACAAACAGAAATATGACTTAAATCAAAAAAAATGATGGGTTAGGCGCTTAGGGGCTAGTAAAAGCCTGCCTCTATCTTATGATTAATCTCGTTAAATATATTGGTGGCATGCAAATTGCTCTTATGTATTTATATGGATATTGTTCTAAATATGAAATGGCATGGAACTTGCCATAATTATTTTTATATGAGTATCGTTCTAAACCACGTTATCTATATTCATAGTGATTTATCAATAATTTTAAGCCATAAGGAAAATACGATGAAAGTAACAAAACTAGCTTTATTACTTGGTCTAACAGCGGCAGTCCCTACTTTATCTCACGCAGGTACATTAGAAGACGTTATCAAAGAAGATGTACTAAAATGTGGAGTTTCTACAGGTATCCCAGGTTTCTCAGCTGCTGACTCTAACGGTGAATGGAAAGGTCTAGATGTAGATTTCTGTAAATCAGTAGCAAGTGCAGTGTTAGGCGATGCAAGTAAAGTGAAATACTTCCCATTAACGGCTAAAGAGCGTTTTACTGCATTACAAAGTGGTGAAGTTGATGTACTAGCCCGTGCAACCACTTGGACTGCTACACGTGATGCTTCTCTAGGTTTAAACTTTGCTGGTGTTAACTACTACGATGGTCAAGGTTTCTTAGTAAGTAAAAGCTTAGGTGTATCGTCTGCTAAAGAGCTTGATGGTGCAACATTCTGTATTCAAGCGGGTACAACAACAGAGCTTAACTTAACAGATTACTTCAAAGCTAATGGCATGGAATATAAAGCCGTTACTTATGATACATCAGGTCAAACAATCGATGGTTTCAAAAAAGGCCGTTGTGACGCAGTAACATCTGACCGTTCTCAATTAGCTGGTTTACGTATTAAACTTGACGATCCAACATCAGCAATTTTATTACCAGAAACTATCTCTAAGGAACCACTAGGCCCTGTAGTTCGTCAAGGTGATGATGCTTGGTTTAATGTTATTCGTTGGACTATGTTTGCAACAATTGAAGCTGAAGAGCTAGGTGTATCATCAACTAATGTAGATGAAATGCTAAAATCATCAGCTAACCCAGGAGTTAAACGTCTATTAGGTTCTTCAGGTAAAACAGGTGAAGATCTAGGCCTTAAAAATGATTGGGCTTACCAAATTGTTAAACAAGTTGGTAACTACGCTGAATCATACGACTTAAACGTAGGTAAAGATTCACCAATCAAAATTGACCGTAGTTTAAACAAACTATGGAATGATGGCGGTATCATGTACCCAATGCCAATCCGTTAATTTTAACCAGTCTCTAGGGGAAGTTTTACTTCCCCTTTTTCCTAGCTGATTAAAAGGCACATTATGACAGACAAACAGCTCCCAGTAGACGGCAAAGGATTGTTAAACAATCCTCAGCACCGCGCAATATTCTTCCAAGTTCTCGCTTTAGCACTCGTTGTGTTCTTTGCATTTTATTTTGCAAATAACATGTTCGAAAATATCGAAAGCCGTGGTATTACCACTGGTTTCTCATTTTTAGACAACACTGCCGGCTTCGGCATTAGTCAAACACTTATCCCTTACGATGATGGTACATCTACTTTTATGGATGTATTTATTGTTGGCTTATTAAATACCATTCTTGTGTCGGTATTAGGGATTATTTTCGCTTCGATTATTGGCTTATTATTAGGTGTTGCTCGTTTATCAAGTAACTTTTTGGTTTCAAAACTTGCACTTGTATATATTGAGACATTCCGTAATATCCCAATTTTGTTACAAATTTTATTCTGGTACAACGTTGTACTTGCAGCATTACCAGGTCCACGCCAAAGTTTCGCTTATTTAGACAGCGTATTCTTAAATAACCGTGGTTTATTATTACCTGAACCAATTTTTCAAAGCGGCAGTAGTGCAGTAGTTATTGCTTTTGTATTGGCAGTTGCGGCAGTCATTTACTTAACTCGTTGGTCTCGTAAACGTCATGACGATACGGGTGAAGAGTTTCCAATTTTCAAAGTATCACTAGCGATCCTAATCTTAGCACCAACGTTGGTATACTTTATTGTTGGTCAACCAATTACAGCGATTTACCCTGAACTAAAAGGCTTTAACTTTAGAGGTGGTTTAACCATCATTCCAGAGTTACTAGCACTACTATTTGCACTAAGTATTTATACTGCAACTTATATCGCAGAAGCTGTACGTGCAGGTATAGAAGCCGTACCTAAAGGACAAAAAGAAGCAGCTAAGTCATTAGGTCTTAAAGACTATGTGATTTTAACTAAAGTTGTTTTACCACAAGCGTTACGCGTCATTATCCCACCTGTTATTAATCAGTTTTTAAATTTAACTAAAAACTCATCTTTAGCAACGGCGATTGGTTACCCTGAACTAGTAACATTATTCTCAGGCACAACCTTAAACCAAGTAGGTCAAGCAATTGAGATTATTCTCATGACCATGGCTGTTTACCTCACCATCAGTATTCTAATCTCACTGTTGTTGAACTGGGTTAATGCCAAAATGGCTATAAAAGGACGTTAAGATGGCAACTTATACAATGAAAGAAGCCAAACCGGCTCCAACGACCAATAAAGGCGTTGTTTTTTGGTTAAGAGAAAATCTTTTTCCAGATGTAAAAAATACACTATTAACCCTTGCAGGTTTATACATTCTGTACGCGATTATTCCACCATTATTAAATTGGATGATCTTTGATGCAACATGGACCGGCTCAAAAGATGAAGTAGTGAACAGCGGTGCTCGCTGGATATTTATTGTCGAGAAATTCGACCAATTTATGTATGGATTTTACCCTGAAGCATTGCATTGGCGCCCTAACCTAGTCGGTATTTTAAGCCTTGTACTGATTTTTGGTTTCAAATACATTGGCAGCGTTAAACTTAAAATTGCGACTATCATTCTTTTCCCAATTATCTGTTTTGTATTAATCAGTGGTGGATGGTTTGGTTTAGAAGTGGTTGAAACTGAAAAATGGGGTGGCTTAATGCTGACCATTTTAGTTGCGGCAGTAGGCATCGTTGCTTCCTTCCCAATTGGTGTAGTATTGGCATTAGGTCGTCAATCTAACATGCCGATTTTAAGAACGCTGTGTATTGGATTCATTGAATTTGTACGTGGTGTACCGCTTATTACAATACTGTTCATGGCATCGGTTTTATTACCTTTATTTTTCCATGATGGCATTGAATTTAATAAGTTACTACGTGCATTGATTGGTATTACTCTATTCCAAGCAGCGTACATTGCTGAGGTAATACGAGGTGGCTTACAAGCGATACCTAAAGGTCAATATGAAGCAAGTGAAGCATTAGGCTTAACTTATTGGCAAGGTATGATTTTAATCATTCTTCCACAGGCTTTAAAAATATCAATCCCTAACCTAGTGGGTTCGTTTATCTCTCTATTCAAAGATACAACACTAGTTTTAATTATCGGTTTATTCGACATTTTAGCAATGGTGACACTGACCAACAGTGATACCAATTGGCTAGGCTACGAAGTAGAAGGTTACGTATTTGTAACGCTTATTTACTGGGTATGCTGTTTTTCAATGTCACAATACTCAAAATCGATTGAACGCAAATTTAACACCGAGCATTAAAAAGGAAACGTCATGTCTGACCAAGAAGTTATGATTACAATGAAGGACGTCAATAAGTGGTATGGTGATTTCCATGTACTAAAAGATGTAAACTTAAACATTAAAAAAGGCGAAAAAGTGGTTATCTGTGGCCCATCGGGTTCAGGTAAATCAACAACAATACGCTGTTTAAATCACCTTGAAAAGTTTCAAGAAGGCAGTATCAACATCAATGGTACTGAGTTAATTGAAGATGTGAAAGTAGTCCGTCATATTCGCTCTCAAGTGGGTATGGTATTCCAACACTTTAACCTTTTCCCACACTTGTCTGTATTAGAAAACCTGTTGATAGCACCAACTTGGGTACATAAAAAGCCACGTAAGGAAGCCATTGAAACGGCGATGTATTACTTGGAGCGAGTTAAAATTGCCGAGCAAGCACATAAGTACCCTAACCAACTTTCAGGTGGTCAACAACAACGTGTAGCGATTGCACGTTGTTTATGTATTAACCCTGAAATTATGTTATTTGACGAACCAACGTCTGCACTGGATCCAGAAATGGTATCGGAAGTATTAGATGTAATGGTTGAGCTAGCTGACGAAGGTATTACTATGATTTGTGTAACACATGAAATGGGCTTTGCGAAAAAAGTAGCCGACCGAGTGGTATTCATGGATGCAGGGCAAGTTATTGAAGAAAACGAACCAAATGAATTCTTTGATAACCCACAATCAGATCGTCTGAAACTATTCCTAGAGCAGATTTTATCTCACTAGAGAAATGAATCAGTATTTACCAATAACAAAGGGCTAATGATTAGCCCTTTTTTTGTACCTGATAATCAATAATTTATTTGTTGAATCACCTTCTCATGGAAAGTCTGATCAGAATAAAACTGAGTCACCAAATAACGTGGCTCAATACCTGCACGTTGAATTAATGGTACCGCCCTTTCAGTAGCCACAATATAGGCATTAACGTCTTGGTAACGAGCTAGTAGCGGTATAATCACCTGCTGATAGATCTGTTTCGCTAATAGGCTGGCATAACCTTTATTACGATGCTCGGGCAATGTGACAAAATGTAATACACCGAGGTCTTGATAGACTTCACCTTCAAAGCACTTCACCTTGTCATCACAAGCTTCATAATTCTCTAATAGGCTATAGGCGACTAACTGCTCATTGACATATAGCTTTACCACTTCGGCTTGCGTGCCATGGCGTAATTCGCCATGCTCTACTAACCAGCTAAAGAGATACCACATTTTCATATTAATTTGCCCAAGTGCTAACAGCTCCTGAGCACAGTGTTTTGCATTGCACAATTCAAATCGTTGCATGAGCTACTTAGTCTTTATTATTTAGCATCAAGTCTTTTACCCTACTTTTCTCGTTGTTGAATTGCTTTGACTGCTGAGTAAGTAGAAACACAATAAGGGACACAGTAAGTTAATATGATTTGAAATAGACGTTGGCTATCAAAATCCATTTGCATTATGGCACTACTGTGATTAATAACCGCCAGCAGAGTGCCAACCAATAATGATACTTTTAAAGCAGGAATAATAATCTTGCGACTGCAAGCCAGTTCAAAAAAGCCAGGCGATGTTTTCATATAAGTCATGTCCCTAAAGGTGTGGTTAACTATTTTAATAGCTCCAGTAGCTATCCTTTGTTATCAACAAATAAAATTAGTTGAGCTAATGATTAATGACCGGAGGTATTAGAAAAAACATTCAAAATAATCACACCAATAATAATGAAAATTATGCCGATAATAGCCGCAAGGTCTGGCACCTGTTTATAAACAAGCGCACCAAAAGCCGCCACCAAAACGATTCCCATACCAGCCCAAATGGCATAAGCAATACCAATCGGCACAGTTTTTAACACAAGCGATAAAAAATAAAAGGTAATCACATAGGCAATGACACAAACACTACTATAAACCCAGTGACTAAAACCATCTGACGCTTTTAACGCTAGCGTGCCTATCACCTCAGATATGATCGCAATAGCTAAATACCAATAACCCATTTGTACTCCAATATTGTGTCATGCCGATCACCATAAATAGTCCAATTTACGTAGCAAAATTGGTTTATCTCAACGCATAAATTGCGCCTTTTGAAGATTAATTTCGATAGTCGTCTACCGGGCATTGACGAAAGAGGTTAATTCTTAAATGTTTGTTTCTGCTACAAAACTTACAGCCAAACAACAATCCTTAATTTGTTTAGTGTATTCGCAACATATAAACAATTGAAAATTAATAAAAAACAGCCAAAAAACGCCGCCTTAGTATAATGGGTATAATGACAATTAGCATTACTAACTTCTAATAAATGCTTCTATTTTAGGCTTAATGATTAATGACATAACGACCATAATTGCCAAGCCGACTGGTAACGCCCCTAAATACCCCGCTAACCAACCTTGGTAAAAATCCCCTAAGTCCGCTAGACCAATATTATTTATCGCAGTACTAAATGACATTACCGCCTCCATGGTAAAGGCCATAATGGTACCAGTGACTAAATTACGCTTTAATTCACTTAAATGTGGATATTTTCGGTTAATTAATTTCGTTATTAATGCCATAACGAATAACCCTACCGGAATAACCAATAAAGAAGCCAAAAAAGAACTAAACCAATCCATAGCAAAATGCTCTGTATAACCTAAGTTCATATAAGTCATGATCGCGGTTAAGGTACCGGCAAAAAATCCCAACAAGCAGAGTATAACAAACACTTTATAGCTCAATGGTGTTTTAGGAGCGATTAATTTCGCCTGTTCATTTTGATTTTGTAGTTCTAATGGCATATTTTGCTTATTATTAATTAAAAGTGGTTGATAAATACAACCATATTAAATTTAGTTGACAAAAGCAACTTATTTCTATTTTTAACCATATAAATATGAACCTAAAAAACAATCCAAACGTATTGAAATGGGTAAAATAACAGAAAGGAATAAATGATGTTTTCTCTATTTAAAAAAGATCCATTAAAACAACTTAATAAACAACTTTCCGCTAAATTAGAAGAAGCGATGCATGCACAGAGAAATGGTGATATTAAACGTTACTCGCAGTTAAGTTTTGAAGCACAAGAGATAGATAGAAAAATCATAGAGATTGAACAAAACGTAAGAGTCCGATGAAGATTAAAAATAAATAGTGCCTGCTTTTTAAGAGGTTAAATAATTAATTTAACCCTCTTTTTTGTTTTGCCTCTTCAATACTGCCCTCGTTGGTTACAAACTCATACCCAGCTCGTTCTAATGCAGACATTGCGATATCAGATCGACCTCCTGTTTTATCATAAAGGTGAATTTCTGTGCTTTTATCTGGGTATAATTTTGTCACTTCTCTGACTATATTCGAATGTGAGATACGTAGATCACCGGGAATGTTATTGCGCAAACTTTCAGATAGCGTGCGAACATCAATCCAAACAGGATCCGCAAAAGCAAGCGAGCTCGCCATAGAAAAACAAGCTAATAGTACTCCACAACACACCTGTATTTTTTTCATAACTCTCCTGATCCTGTTTGCGCTAACACTATACTCACTCAAAAAATCGACATGCCTAACGATTAAGTCAGTAGCTCTGATATTGGGTATACCGCTGAATTAACACGAGTAATGTAGTGATATTCGGCAATAGGTGAAATACCAATAATAGCACGTCGTAACATATCTAAAGCAATGGCTGCGCTAATATCTCGAATATAAGCACGACTGCGTTGTGATGAAAGACGAATAGTTTGACAATAAACTTGGTGATTCGCTTTAACGGCAATCACCACAGTACCAATTGGGTTTTGCTCAGTGCCACCACTTGGCCCTGCAATACCTGTTGTTGCCAGTGCAAAATCGGTTGTCCTGATTTTAGTATTTGCGCTGGCCACACCAGCCGCCATCTGTGCAGCACATAATAAGGACACTTCAGTGTTTTGCTCAATACAGTGCTCAGAGACTTTCAACAGCGACATCTTGGCTTCATTACAATAACTCACTACACCTTGTTTTAGGTAGTTAGAACTGCCTGAAAAGGTCACTAACTGGTTACAAATATCACCGCCAGTTAAGGATTCAGCTACTGCTAAGGTACTTTCTTTAGTAAGTAATAATTGGTGAACCTCTGCAGCAAGTGTATCTTGATCTCGAGCAACGACAGCATCACCTAATTCAGCCATAGCTTGTTCAATAGCCATGGTTTGCTGTGCTTGTGGTACATCACGGGCGATTAATTTTAATTCTAAGTAAGGCATATATGCCCTGTAACCAAGGGTGATACCAGCAGGCCATGACAGCTTCTCTAACCGCTCAGCCATTGTTGATTCCCCCATTCCGATACTCAATATCTTGGTGACTTCTACTTTACTTTGTAGCCCAGCTTCAGCTTTTACAAAAGGGAGAAATTGCTCTAACACCATCTTTTTATATTCATGCGGCACACCTGGTGTAAAAAATAACCACGCTCGATTAAGCTTTACTCGGAAACCGCAGGCACTGCCCACTGGATTATCAACGAGTACTGCCCCCTCCGGTAACCAAGCTTGTTTCAAGTTACTAGCGGTTAAGGTAATGCCTCGCTCAGCCCCCCAAATACGCAGTTGATCTAGCCATTGTTGATTTTCAACCAAAGGCACCCCCATCGCATCCGCCATAGCTTGTGCTGAAAGATCATCAGCTGTTGGCCCCAGACCACCATTCACTAAAATGATATCTGCGTACTGACTACGTTCTTCAAAGACTTCAATTAAATCCTTTAATCGGTCACCCACTGTCGTACGACGATGCATTTCAAAACCATGGTTCATCAGTTGATTACCCAGCCATGCTGCATTGGTATCAACGATTTGACCAGCTAAGACTTCTTCGCCTGTACATATCATTTCTAGTTTCATGAATGCCTCTTCATATATGATTAATGACTATAGTTAATTAAGAGTACTACAGATACATTATATTAATCACATA